>JAGAHV010000010.1:0-3808 GCA_017626895.1 Clostridia bacterium
AGAGGGGTTCCGGTCTTGGAAAAGCCTCTCTGGATAATGGCTGGGGAATGTTTGTCAGCTTCCTGGAGTATAAAGTGCGGGATCGCGGGAAAATGCTCATCCGGACAGACAGATACTTTGCATCCAGTCAGACTTGCAGCTGCTGTATGAGTGTCAATCCAAAAGTAAAGGACCTTAAAATACGGAAATGGACATGTCCGACATGCGGTGCTGCTCATGACCGTGATATTAATGCGGCGACAAATATTAAAAGAGAGGGTCTGCGCATACTGAATGCTAACGATCTGGATAAAGTAAGCTGATAAACAAACTGCCACCTAGGGCGGGAACCGCCCGAAGTCAACGCCTGTGGAGCCCATAGTCACTGGCGGTTAAAGACACGTCTTTGCCGGCAAACTATAGCGTAGAAGCAGGAATCCCCCGCCTCTATAGGCGGCGGGAGGTTCAACATACCCGCTTAGTCTTTTTCCGTTTAACAATGTGATAGCCTATGACAGAACATACAAGAAGCAATAACACGGCGAAAAATAGAACGACAGGAATCTTTGTCTCACCGGGACGGTGATTATCATCCTGCCCCGGATTGGATTCTTTTATAAAGGCTGAAACCTCATTGTCAATTTCAGTAAGCTTTTCTGAAGCGATACGCTTTACATATTCAGCATTCTCATTTGCCAGCTGATTCGCCCTGGCCGCAACCTCTTCATCAGAAGCCGATCTTGCCAAGGCAACCATCATTTCATCGTCACCGGCGGCTTTGGCATTCAGTTCATCCTGTGCCCGGTTCATAGAATCATGCAGGCCATTGATAACCTCACTGTCCGACAGGAATTGAAGAACAGCCCTGGCTGTTTCGCCATCGACTGCATCTCCGTTCCTGTCATAGTATGCACCGCTGCCATCCATTCTGTAATAGCTGCCGTTTCCTGCGTTGCCGATCTCATTGAAGAGCCAGTAAATGGATTCCGAATCGAATTTCTGCGTTGATTCGGTTGTGTACGCATCCGGAGTCTCGGTCATCGCAGCAGCGTAGAAGGGAACATATACTGAAAACTCCGACGGACCCATGGCAAGCCACTCGATCGTGCTGACAGATACCGGTATTGTACGGTCTCTTCTTATCTCAAAAATGTGCTCCTCGTTTTGACGGTAAGTTCCGATCGAACGCATGGGAACCCCGTCAGAATTCTCATTTTTTGAGGTCGTCTCATAAGCGGTCCCTTCACCGTGAGATGCCAGGACTTGTCTCAAAGTCATTAGAGAGATCCTGCCTCTGATTGCTTCAGAAGGCTGGTATTCCAGACTGAACGGACCGACCGCCGCTTCTTCCACCGACGCATTTGGAAACTGGTCCGATATTTTTGCAATGGGCTTCGGGACGACGTCCAACCCCTCTGCCAGTTCACGGTTCAGGATATTTGCGCCGTAATAAAATCTGTAACTGGAATACTGACTGTATCCCTGTGAATAGGATTTCGCTACATTGATCTCATCGGCTCCCTCGATATCGGTAACATAGAACCCACCGTCTTTTGCGGTGGATATGAGTCCGGGCGATGCAATCACATTCCTGTCGCTGACATTGACCTGCTGCGTCATAATATCATTGGGCAGCAGTGAAACCGTATCGTGGGAAAGCCTTGTGGCGACATACTGATGCCCGGATACGATTTCAAAAACCCATGTTTCCTCATGGTCGGCGATTAGGACCGTACTCACTTCCCGATAATCAGGATCATCGGGTTCCGTGCTGCCATGTCCGTACCTGTCTATACAATCTGCGAGAAGGAGGACGGCATCCTCCGCAGAACCTGCTGATTGCAGAATATAAGAGGCCATCGACATTTCTGTCAGTCCTCCGGAGGTCAGCGGATCAACAGCCTGGACCTTTTCGTTAAAGTACGTGGACACCGTTGCAGAGACCGCAACGCCTTTTTCGTTGATTCCTGCTTCTCCGAAAGGAATAACCGTCCGTCCGCTGTATTCGGCCGGATCGTCCATTACAGCACTGTAACGGAGCGTATGCGCGGGATAGGGAACACAAAAGCCGTAATCATCCTCAAGCATTTCATCCGGCGCATGGTCTGCGGCAGGGACAATAACGAACTGTTTTACCCAATCCGGTCCGAAATCCTCAGATCGTCCCAGATAGATGGAACCATTTTCCGTAGTGCCGCCGCCTGCATATACACCTGTACATGCCGACGCGTTGACAGGAAACAGGGATGCCCACATCGTCAATGCCAGCAGAATGATTACTGCCCTCTTTGCAATGGGACGCAGTTTTATCGGTGCCCTTGAATCAGCCACACACCCATACACTTGTTGAGTTTGTTTTTTCATGCAAAAAACCTCCACACAATCCATGACTGGTCGGATACTGCACAGTCTTAAGATCCACCCCAGCGTAAAAAACCGGGCAGAATGGGACAACGATCATTATATTTTCCTGCGGCGGTTCTTCTCAGACGGTCGCTTCCGCTTCGGGAGCCTGGAACTTTGCGCGGCCCAGGCCGAGGATCATCCGGCCGATCTGTTTGAACACAGGGAAGGCCAGCAGTACGCCGAACACCTTGCTCTTGCCGAAGGCTTTCGCCAGCCGGAGGCCTTCCGGGATGCCGAGCACAAAGCCAGCGGAATACAGGATGTAGGCGACAAAATAGGGGAAACCGATCAGGTTGCTCAGTAAGCCGAGCGGGATGCCCAGGGCGGCGAGGAGGCCGAATCCGGCTTTCCAGACCAGAGAGTATTCCTTGCAGGTGTTCAGCACAGGGATCAGGCTGTACCAGCCCTTTTTGCCCGCTTTGCGGAAGATGCCCCACCGGCCGATGAGCGTTCCGAGAGAGCCGACGAGGAGCCCGCGCACGAGCCAGCCCATGAGGTCGAAGGCCTTTTCCGTCTTCAGGGCTGTCCCGGTGTAGTCCGGCGAGAGGAAGTAGTCCACTTTGCTCTCGAAGGCCTCCCGGTCGGTAAAGGCGCCCACTTTGACCAGGCCAACGTTCCCGTTCCGGTCGATGAAGATGGTGGTCGGGAAAGAGACGACCGTGAGGGAGGACAGGGCGTCGCCCTTCAGGCCCATCGGGAAGGAGAGCCCGTGGCTTTCCTTATAGTCGGCAATGATTTCCATGGTGTCGGCCGGTTCACAGGACACGGCGACGATCTCCATGCGGGGGTTCTCCAGGCGGACAGCGTCCATTTCCGGGAACTCGCGCTCGCAGGGGCCGCACCAGCTGGCGAACAGGTTGAGCACGACGAGGTCCTTCTCTTCCAGGAGTTCCGAAAGTGTGACCGTGGTCCCGTCCGTGAGGGATACGGTGAAGTCCGGCATGGTCTGTCCGGGTTCGATGCCCACGCCTGTGTCCGCGCAGACGGTGACGCTAAGTGCGGCAGTCAGAAGGACGGCTGACAGAAGAATGCTGAGTAGTTTTTTCATGTCTGTTCTCTCCTTTCTCTTCCGTGCTTACCTCAGGACGATGACGAGCTGGCCGGGCTTTGCGGGAGCCGAAGAGCCCCGTTAGCCCTTGTTGCCCCAGTATTAACTACTAAATCTTCGTCAGAATTCGTCAAAATTCGACAAAACAAGTCAAAAAGATTTGGGCATGAAAAAACCCCGGAAACGTTGAATTTCCAGGGTTTTTGCATCTCTGTTGGTCTCGATTATCTCTTGGAGAACTTTTTCAATGTCCTAAGTGCTGTGTTTGTGGCATTTCTAGGACGAGTTGCTGTTTACCTGCTGCGTACGGTAGAAAGCTCAGGGCTACTGTATGCGGCTGGTGGCAACTTTAATAACCACGATCAAAAATAATAC
>JAGAHV010000102.1:0-1781 GCA_017626895.1 Clostridia bacterium
GTAAACCCGGTTTTCAAAGCTGTCCCCCACCGGCAGGCGCACCGTCACGGTTTCCGACAGCACATTGATCGCCGTAATCACGCCGATGCCGTCCGGAGTCATCAGCTCGCGGCCGATTTTCGGCATCTTTTTCCGTGTGTTCTCGTAATGCTCCTGCTCATACTTGAGACAGCACATCAGGCGGTCGCAGATTCCGGAGATCTTGGTGGGATTGAGCGAGAGATTCTGCTCCTTAGCCATCTTAATGGATACCGGCTGGAAATCCGCCAGGAACTGCCGGCAGCAGATCGGCCTGCCGCAGGGGCCCAGTCCGCCCAGCATTTTTGCCTCATCCCGGACGCCGATCTGCCGCAGCTCAATCCGCGTCTTAAAGACGCTGGCCAGACTCTTGACCAGAATCCGGAAGTCCACGCGGCCATCCGCCGTAAAATAAAAGGTAATTTTGGAGCGGTCAAAGGCAAATTCCACATCCACCAGCTTCATATCCAGCTTCAGGTCCTGCACTTTCTGCTCGGCAGTCAGAAGTGCCTGCTTTTCCCGTTCCTCATTTTCCCTCTGTAAATTCAGATCCTCCTCCGTTGCAATCCGCAGGATCGGCTTGAGGGGTGCAATCATCTGATCATCCCCCACCTCACGCAGGTCGCCCATGCATTCGCCGATCTCCATTCCGCGGATCGTCTCCGTAACGATATATGAACCGGCGCTGACTTCCAGCCCGTTAGCATCAAAATCATACAGCTTGCTGGCACGCCGGAAGCGTACCTTGACTACCATGGCCATCGAGTATATTCCTCCGAAATCTTTATAAGAACAGTCTCAAGGACTGATTGAAACGCCACATTGCTCTGAACCATCTTTCGCGCCTCCAGGATCCGCTCCCGGAGCGCCAGACCGCCCTCAAGCGGCACCGCCCGTGCATAGTTCCGTGCCGTTTGCGGAAGGGTCACCGGCTCCTGCCGTCCGGCCTGGGAGAGCAGAATCTCCCGCACAATCTCCTCAAACAGATCAAGGAGAATCTGCCGGTCATCTTTTCTGTCTTTATAGCGGTTGACGATGTCCGGAATATCCGCAAGGGAATGCACGGCAAAAAACTGTTCCGCCATTTCATTGCGAAGGGTGATCACCTTTTCCTCCACCGCCAGTGCCTGGCCGACGCAGCCCTCGGCGATCCGAGCCCGGACACCCACCTGTTCCTCCGGCACCCCCAGTGCCCGGAGCCTTGCCGCCGTCTCCTCATCCGTCAGCGGATGAAAACGGATCAGGCGGCATCTTGAGACCACGGTCGGCAGCAGGGCCGAAAGATGCACCGTCGTCAGGAGGAACACCGTATTGCTGGCCGGCTCCTCCAGGGTTTTCAGCAGCGTATTCTGTGAGGCGGCATTCATTTTTTCCGCCTCGGGGATCAGGAAGACCTTCACCCCGTCCTCAAAGGTATGGACATCCGCTTCCTTGAGCAGATCGCGCATCTGCCCGACAGCGATTTCTCTTTTCCCGGCGGCAGGCCTCAACACGTGCACATCCGGGTGTGTTTCCGCCAGAACCCGCCTGCAGGGGCCGCAAACCCCGCAGGGCCGGTGTTCTCCTCTGCACAGCGCCGTCATGGCACACAGCCTGGCAACACTCTTTTTGCCGGTTCCCACGGGACCGGCAAAAAGATAGGCGTGTGTAAATGTTCCCTCCGCGAACTCTGAACGCAGCCGTTCAATGTGCACGGACTGTCCGGCATAGTTTTCAAAATCGTCCATGCTATACCTTGATAAACCGGTCTACATCCAGTACAA
>JAGAHV010000103.1:0-1577 GCA_017626895.1 Clostridia bacterium
AATCGCCTGATTCAGAACGCGCTCTGGAGCCAGAGAGGAAATTTTATTGACATTCCCACCGACTGTCCGCAGCGGGATGAACGCATGGGGTGGACAGGGGATGCGCAGGTGTTTTCCGAAACCGCTTCCTACAACATGTATACGCCGCCTTTTTACTCGAAATACCTTTCTGACATGCTGCTTGAGCAGAAGGGCCGGGGTGGAAGCGTGCCCTTTATCGTGCCGGATGCCCTCACGGTCCGCCGGATGAAGATGGCCGGAAGACAGCAGATGCAGGAAACGGACCGCCAGGACGGATCCTGTGCCTGGGGCGATGCGGCAACGGTGATTCCCTGGAATCTGTATCGCTATTACGGCGACCGAACGCTGCTCAGCGAGCAGTATGAAAACATGCGGCTTTGGGTGGAATATATCCGGCATGAGGATGAACAGAAGTGCGGAAATTCGCACATCTGGTCCAGCGGATTCCATTTTGCTGACTGGCTGGCACTGGATAATCCGGACAGAGAGAGCCGGCTGGGCGGAACCGAGACGGCTTACGTGGCCACGTGCTATTACTATCTTTCCACTGTCCTTACCATGAAAGCCGCCCGGGTCCTCGGGAAAGCAGAGGATGCGGCCCGGTATGAAACGCTTGCCGGGGACATCCGCAGCGCCTTCCGGGCAAAATACCTGAATGCCGACGGAACCCTTCGGATTCATACCCAGACAGCGCATGTGCTGGCTCTGAACCTGGGCCTTGTTCCGCCCGAACACATCGGCACAGTCGTGACCGGGTTAAGGGAACGGCTGCGGATCAAAAACGATCACCTTGATACCGGGTTCGTCGGTACGTATCAGCTCTGTCCTGTGCTCAGCCGGTTTGGGCTGACCGACGTCGCCTACACCCTGTTGTTCAATGAGGATTTTCCCAGCTGGCTGTACGAAATCAGTCTCGGGGCAACGACCATCTGGGAACGGTGGAATTCGGTTCTGCCGGATGGCCGTGTCAGTGACACGGGCATGAACAGCATGAACCATTATGCCTACGGCTCAATTGTCCAGTGGATCTATCAGTCCGTGACCGGCCTGCAGCCGGATGAAACCTGTCCGGGATTCAAACATGCCATCCTGAAGCCGGAGCCGGACAAGCGGCTTGAATGGGCTGAATGCCAGTATGATTCCGCCGCCGGCCGCTATCGGGTACGCTGGGAGCGAAAAGGGGAGATGCTTTGTTATAGAATCAGCATCCCGTTTGATGCCTCTGCCTCCTTTATCGTTCCAAAAGGCAGCCGGATCACCCGCGTCAATGACCTGCCGTGTTCGGATGGGACGCTGGAACTGCCGTGCGGACAATATGTCATTGAGACAGAAGCCTGCTGAATTTGACCGGCGCTTTGCACGGGTCCGACAGAGCACCGGAACGGAAGAGACAAAAAGGAGCATCCTGATTCAGGATAAAGTGGTTCCAAAGTCAAGGACAAGATTTAGACAGTCAGAACCCGAAAGTGGGGGCCGGGAAACCGGCCCTTTACTTATGTTTAGTTTGAGTACCTCCAGCCCATTTTTTCTCCATTCCCGCAGTTGAAACCATACTG
>JAGAHV010000104.1:0-1802 GCA_017626895.1 Clostridia bacterium
ATATCCCACCCCACACAGAATGAGCCCGGCCTGGCCGGGCTCATTCACAAGTCTCCTCCATATTGGGATGTAGTGTAATGGTAACACACCGGACTTTGACTCCGATATAGTGGGTTCGAGTCCCGCCATCCCAGCCAGCCTGCCCCAGTAGCTCAGGAGGTAGAGCACCTGCCTTTTAAGCAGGGTGTCCGGGGTTCGAGTCCCCGCTGGAGCACCAGAAAGTACCTTGATTTTGACTGGATCAAGGTACTTTTCTTTTTGCCCAAAGCCCCGGTATTTCCGGGCTTTTCGCGTTTTAAGGCCGATTTCATGCATCCCCGGGACCGGCCTGTTTGTGTTTGGTGATCAAAATTGTGATTGTCTTTGTGCGGCAAGCCACTGCGGGCCTGTCTGATTTCTGACTCAAGAATACACGAACACTATTCCCTGAACAATTTCGGATTCGGGACTTCTGTGTTGACAAATCCGCCGATCTGTCAGCGCAAGCTTCTTCCTTGCAGTATATTGACATATGTCCAAAATGGTATTATAATTCATTTTGACATAAGTCAGAAAAGAGGTGCAGCCATGCCGAGGAAACAGCGCTGCAGATGGATTGAAGGATACCCGGATCACTGGGAGTTTTCCCCGGAGGAGATTTCGCATAAGGAACCGGTCTTAATGACGCTGGATGAGTTTGAGACGATCCGCCTGCTTGACCGGGAGGGGCTGACCCAGGAGCAATGCGCCGAAAAGATGGGTATTGCCCGCACCACCGTGACAGCCATCTACGAGAGTGCACGCCGGAAAGTCGCCGAGGCCTTGGTAGATGGGAAACAGCTCCTGATCCGCGGAGGTAACTATCGGCTCAACGATCAGGGAACACAGAACATCATTCAGAAAGGACCAGGAAAGATGAGAATCGCAGTAACCTACGAAAACGGAGAGATCTTCCAGCATTTCGGTCACACCGAGCAGTTCAAGCTCTACGATGCGGAGGACGGCAAAATCGTTGCGGAGCAGATCGTCCCTACCAACGGCAGCGGCCACGGCGCTCTTGCCGGGTTCCTGAAAGCGGCACAGGCGGACGCGCTGATCTGCGGCGGCATCGGCATGGGTGCACAGAATGCGCTGGCCGAGGCCGGGATTCAGCTTTACGGCGGTGTCTCCGGTTCCGCTGACGCAGCCGCGAAGGCGCTGGCCGAAGGGACACTGGAGTATGATCCCAACGCCAGATGCGATCACCACGGCCATCACGGTGAAGGCCATGAATGCGGGCATCATCACGAAGGCGGTCATGAGTGCGGGCACCACCACGGCGAAGGCCTCGACTGCGGTCATCACAGAGCGTAAACAGGAAATCTGCAATGCCCTTGAGCCTATGAAAAAGACGATCTATATCCTTTCCACCCTTGCCCTCATGCTGATCGTTTCACGGTTTATCGTAAGGATCGTAGACGCCACGGTACAGATCGACAGCGATATCGGCATGCTCCTGCTGCTTCTGCTCCTTGTGAATGCCGTGATCGTCTATATCGGCTGCAGGCTCTATCGGGCTTCCATGAAAAAATAAACTCGCTTTCCGAGCCTGGCACAGGGTAAAGAAACCGCTGACACAAAAGCTCCAATATAGTAGCCTTCACATGCTACTATATTGGAGCTTTTTCTGTGAGCAGGAATCCGGCGACCGGCTGCCCGTGGGTAAAAAAGAAATGGTACAGGAAATTGGCTTTCCTGCTTCGATGCTTATATCTGGATTTACAGCGTGGCTGCCAGCTTTCTGATGGTCTTTAAATAGTCTTTATCATGATTGGTGATGATTC
>JAGAHV010000105.1:0-6869 GCA_017626895.1 Clostridia bacterium
CGGGACCGGAGTCGGCGCCACATACTCCAGCTGAATAATATTGGAGGGATAACTCTTGTCGTTTCCGGCGGCATCCTTGCCGCTGACCACAAACTGAATCTGTCCGGCAATACTGGTCTCAAGATCCACCACCACATCACGGGTTTCCCCGGAGGGCAGCGAGGGAATGGTAGCCACGGTCGTTCCGGCTTCGGTAATCGTCAGGGTCGTGGCATCCGTGTCGCCCATGTTGGTCACACGGATCAGGAAGCGGACCACCGCCGGTTCCGAGAAAATGGTCGTATGATCCGCTGCCGCCCTGACACCTAGGATCAGCGCCATGGTGGCATCCTGCATGATCACGCCCAGCGGGTCGGACTGGATGGAAATCCTGTCCCCCTCGGCATCAATGCCGCTGACGGTGGCCACGATATTCCCCGACTGCCGGGGCGCATACTGGACCGTCGCATCATAGCTGGCACCCGGAGCCAGTTCGATTCCGGAGGCAACCTCTGTCCCGTCCATCAGGGTTACGCCAAGACCCAGGAACGCGCTGTTTCCGGTATTTTTCAGTTTGGCCGTCAGCTCGATATTCTCGCCCGGATACAGATTCTCCGTATTCTCGGCCGAAAGTGTCAGCTCCAGACCATCCTGTGCCGGCGTCAGCGTGCGCCTTGTCATGTCAGGAACCGTCAGGCGGGCATCTGAGTTGGCCGCGCGGTAGGTGATCAGCGGGGCACAGTCCATCTCGGCGGCGCCCATCTGGAACACATCCTCCAGCACGATCCGTTCATTCACGGAAAGTGAGGAAGCGGTCAGCGTCTTGTCCGAAATTCCCGGATTGTTGATGGTAATATCCCGCAGTTCGATGTTTCCGGTATTGGCCAGGGTATAGGCAATGTTCATCTGCTGTCCCTGGCGCGCGGTCACGGGGCTGATGACATAACTGGCAATCAGCTGCGGTGCCGGTGCCTCTGTCTGAATCAGGACCGGAATGGTCTTGGTAAACTCTTTTCCCTCAACCGAGTAGCGGATATAGTAAATGATTTTCCGGTTGGCAATCTGCTCACCGGTCACATGCCAGTTCCCGGTATAGGTGACCGACTGCTCCGCCCCGAGTCCGTTGTATTTCTGCACGGAAACGCCATCCGGATCAAACAGCGTAATGGAATCCTGCATGTCACTCAGGGAATTATTGTAGATCTTGATGGTAATGGCAACATCCTGCTCCGCTATGACCGACTGAGGATCACTCTGAGAGGAGACACGAATCGGATCTACTGCCTCCGCCAGCGCACCGCTGAACATCCCTGCCAAGAGCAGAAGCATTAACAGAATGATTAAACCACTGCCTCTTCGGTTCTCCTTCATATCCCTAACGGGGCAAACTGCCCCATCCTCCCTTCTTCCGGCCGAAAACCGTTTCAGATACGTATACAAATCCACTTTGAACGTATTTTATGCGCATCCGCCTTTTCTGTCAAGTATAGACAAAAATTACCGGTTTCATCTGCATCCCGGTTCTCTGCACCCACCTGTTCAGTTCCGGCCGCTTTCCCCAGTCAATGCCGCCGGGTTAAAAATGCACTTTTTTTAAGATTCTGACCAATATTATATGTTTTGACGATTATTTTCTGAAGTTGGAGTACAATAAGCACGTCAGCCGCTCTCGCACCCCTTTCCGGCATGCATCCGGCGCACTGACACATTCCGACACATTTAACTGCCCGGGAGGTAAGATGATGTATACCATGCTTGTCGTCGATGATGAAAACGAAATTCGCAACGGATTCTGTAATTTGTTTCCCTGGTCCGAAATCGATTTCACCATTGTCGCCGACTTCTCAAGTGCCCAGGAAGCGGATCAGTATCTGCAGCAAAACAAAGTGGATGTCATCGTCACGGATATCCGCATGATGGGAATGAGCGGCCTTGAGCTGATCGAAAACGAATCAAGACGGCATCCGGATACCTGCCTGATCGTCCTGAGCGGTTACCGGGATTTTGACTACGCACAGCAGGCCATGCGCTTCGGTGTGCGGCACTATCTGGTAAAGCCCATCAAATACGCGCAGATTATCGAGGTTTTCAAACAGATTCACAGCGAGCTGGATGCCCGGCAGGCAAAGCCGCCTGCAGAGGAAAAACAGCCGGCAGCCGAACCGGCCGATTCCGAAAAGGATAATCCGACGATAGAGAAAATCAGGGAATTCATCCAGGCGCACTACAGGGATGTTACCCTTGAGAGCACCGCACAGTATATCCGCATGAACCCCTACTACCTCAGCACGTTCTTCCACCAGCATACCGGCGAAAAATTCATTGATTACCTGACCAGCATCCGGATGAAAGAGGCTGCCCGTCTTCTGTCCCAGTCCGCCCTGCGCGTCCAGGATATTGCCCACCAGGTCGGGTATTCCACCGCCAACAGCTTCTCCCGGAGTTTCCGCCTCATCTACGGCATGACCCCGAGAGAATATCGCCTCCACGGAGCGAAAGAGACAGTATGAAAACGCTTTACCGCAAGTTTTTCCAGATGGAAACGCGCAACCTGCTTCTGGCCGTTCTCCTTCCCGTATTGATTCTGGGCCTGATGACCGGCTTACTTTCCGTCCGGATTCTCCGGCAGGAGATTGACAACAGTTTTGAAACCAGAGCCCGGTATTTTTCACATCATCTGAGCAATATCACACAGACGGTTGAGGACCTCTATAATTCCCTCTCCCGGAATTCCATCATCACCCCGAATCTGAAAGATGCGATTCTGCAGGCCTCCCGGGGAGGGCTCACCGAAAAAGAACAGGAACAGTTTCACGGACTGCTTGAGCTGATCTTCGCTTCCTGTCAGAAAAATCCTTATGTCGATTCCTGCTATATCTACTATGATGACACCGATTATTATATTTCCAGCCCGCAGCAGCTGATTTCCCTGAAAGAATCACCCGACACCGGCTGGTACGAAACCTACCTGCTTTCAGACCCGGACACCCGGGCCTGGACAGAAACCCGGACGATGATCCGGGCGGATGGAACCAGCGGGAAAGTCCTCACCGTCTACAGCCGCATCTTCCCTGCCACAGACCCGGGCCGCCCCTGCGGGATTCTCATTCTCAACATCGACTCCACACCGCTCAAAAACCTCCTTGAAAACTGGAACCGCCAGTCCAAAACCATCGCCCTGGTAACCGCCGAAAGCGGCCGCATCCTCTTCAGTCCCCCGTCCATTGACCAGATACTTTCCGTCCCTCCCTCCGAACTCGGCCCATCCCTCCGTACTCAGTTTGATTCTGTCTGGCAGCAGGACACGCAGGAGCGCCGGAACATTTCCGTAGGGTCTGTCAGCTGTGTCTGTCTGGTCCAGAGGCTGAGCCGTTTTGGGTGGCATCTTGTCCTGATCACCGCCAGGAGCGATCTGTACGCCTCCATCTACCGGCTGCTCTTTCTGCTCATCTCCATGATTCTCCTGACCCTCCTGTGCGGAGTCCTCTTTGCCGCCTATACGGCAAATCAGAAAGTGCGGGACATCGCCCGCATTCACGATTCCATCCAGCGCGCCAAAGAAGGAACCCTGCCAAAGCACGGTAGTCTGCTGGCCCGGGCTCAGGAAAAAAGCGCACCGGAAACGGACAGGACCGATGCGCAGGAAAAACCGGACACCGGCGTCTCGGATTACAGTAAAGCGCTCCGGGAGCTCATTGATTCCTTCCTTGACAAGGACTATCTGTCCGTCCAGCTGGCCGAGCGCCAGCATTATGCGCAGGTTCTTGAACTGAAGGCCCTTCAGTCCCAGCTGAACCCGCACTTTCTGTTCAACACGCTTACCACCATTCAGTGGAAGGCCATCGCCCTGACCGGCGGACAGAACCATGCCAGCGACATGATTGAATACCTCTCCGACATTCTTCGTTATTCCCTTGATGACAGCAGCCGGATGGCCACCATCCGGGAAGAGCAGGCCATGCTGGAAAGCTACGCCGCCATCCAGCACATCCGGTACGGAGAGCGTTTCCACTATTCCTGCAGCTGTGATCCCGCCATCTCCGGGCACTATGTAATCCGGATGCTGCTGCAGCCGCTGGTGGAAAACAGCATCCATCACGGAATGAACAAAAACAGTGGCTGCCTCAATGTCCAGGTCAGCATCACGGGCGAAGGGGACAAAGTGCGCATCTGCGTCTCCGACGACGGCAGCGGCATGGATGAAAACCGGCTGCAGGAAATCCGTGCCGGCCTGACGGAATCCATGTCCGAGGGCGGCCGGCATATCGGGCTTTACAACGTCAGCAAACGAATCATGCTCACTTACGGCGAGGATGTTCACCCGAACATCTGCAGCACCCCCGGCCAGGGAACGGTCATCACCCTGCTCCTGCCCCTGCTGGACGCGGACCCCTTTCTCCGCAGCAGCAAAGAGGCCTGACAATGGACATCCGAATTTCTCTTTCGGATGTCTTTTTGTTTTGAGGGATGGGCAGATGTGCGGGGATGTGGTATGCTTACTGCATCCGGGTGCATCTGACCTCAGGAAGCCGGCCTGCCGCACCGCGCCCTGTCAGACAGGAACAGCGGAAATGCGGCGATGCCGGCAGGCCAAAACTGATTGAGGTCATCTGTGAATGAGGTGAAACATGGGCACAATCCGAAAAAGCAGCGGAAACAGCGGGACGGAGGATCGGTTTATTGAACTGTTCTGTGAGACCTTCGGCGCTGACAAAGGCCAGTATGTCTACCTGCAGTATCCGCTCGTCGACATCTACGGCGGGCACCGGACCATCGACTTCGCCGTCAGTCTGCCGGATGGCCGGGTCGCCATGGAGGTGGACGGCAATACCTGGCATCAGCCGGGGAAAATCTCCCAGGAAAAGTATCACGATGACCTGCTCAAGCAGAACAGCATGGTTTTTGAGGGGTGGCGGGTCTACCGCTGGACCTCCGCGCAGATCGAACAGTCCCCCGAGCGCGTGAAGGATGAACTGGTGACGTTCCTCGGCCAGTCCCCCATGTTCCGGTATATTGAGGATGCCCTTCCGGCTCAGCTGGGGGAAACCCTTGAGCTGATGGATCATCAGGAAGAGGCCCTTGAAAATCTGCGGCAGATGCGTCTTGACCACAAGACCATTGCCCTCCTGTTCCACGCCACCGGGACGGGGAAAACGGTGACCGCCGCTTCAGATGCCCGGTCTTTCGGCAAACGGACCCTCTTTCTGGCACACCGCCGGGAAATGATCGACCAGGCCATCCGGACATTTTCCGCATTGTGGCCGGAGGTGACGGTCGGCCGGTACGAAGGGGACATCCGGGAAAAAGACGCATACGTTGTCTGCGGGACCATTCAGAGCGTCGCCCGCAGCCTCGAAAGTTTCCGACCGGATGAATTCGGCTACCTGATTATCGACGAGTGCCATCACGGGACCGCCGAAACGTATCGGAAAATCATGTCCTATTTTCAGCCCGAATTCACCCTCGGACTCACCGCTACCCCGGAGCGGACAGATGGGGAGGACCTGCTGGAGATTTTCCGGAACATTGCCCACCGGCTGGACCTGAAAACAGCCGTTGAACTGGATACCCTGGTTCCTGTCCGCTGCATCCGTATCCGGACGAACATCGACATGCGGGATGTGCGGATCAGCGGCTTCAAGTACGTCGCCCAGGATCTGGAATCCACCATCCATGTGCCGCAGCGAAATCAGCTGATCGCGGATACCTATTGTGAGTATGCCAAAGGAAAGCCTGCCGTTATTTTCTGTGCCTCCGTTCCGCACGCTGCGGAAATTGCCGGCCGCCTCCAGGAAAAAGGCATTGAAGCCGCCTGCGTTTCCGGAAGCACCCGGGTATCCGAGCGCAAACGCATTCTCGCCGACTATGAAAGCGGAAAGCTGTCCGTGCTGTGTGCCTGTGATCTTCTGAACGAAGGATGGGATTCCCCGCATACACAAGTGCTTTTCATGGCAAGGCCCACCATGTCCCGGACCCTTTACATGCAGCAGCTCGGCCGTGGCATGCGCAAATCCCCCGGGAAAGACTTCCTGATGGTCTTCGACTTTGTCGACAATGCCAATCTCTTCAACATACCCTATTCCGTCCATCGTCTGCTGGGTCTCTCCCAGTATGTGGCCGGCGGCCTCGTTCTGGGGAAGAAGCAGCACATGAAATTTGATCAGGACCTGTTCCGGCAGGGAACGAAGCCGGAAGTCCTGGTGGATTATCCCGTACACATGACCGGTTATGAAACCATCGATCTGTTCAACTGGCAGGACAAAGCCAAAGACATGATCTCCCAGATCGCCTTTACGCAGATGGTCAATGTCCAGAGTGAAACCATTGACCGGTATATCCGCGAAGGGAAGATCCTCCCCGACATGGAGGTTCCCGCCGGCGAACACCGCAGTTTCAGGTTCTTTGAAAAAAGCACGGTGGAAAAATATGCCGCCCAGTTTGGCTGGACCCTCATCACCCGTGAAAACATGAAAGCGCTGTTCCTGGAGATGGTGAAAACCATGACCATGAGCTATTCCTACAAGCCGGTTTTCCTGCTGGCTTTCCTTGACAACATGGACGCCTCCGGCAGCGCCCGGCTAGAGGATGTGGCCCGGGATTTCGCCCGCTACTACGAAGCGCGCAAAGAGAAAGGCCTTCCTCCGGAAAAGCGTAAATGCATTTTTACCCGCGGCGGCTATACCCCGAGCGACGTGGAACGTCTCATTCTGAACATGCCGTTCAAGCGGTTTGAAGACATGCATGTCATGCATCATGCCAGACAGCTCGGTACTTTGCAGTTCTATACTGTCCTGTCAAAGCAGCTGACCGAGGCGGATATTCAGCAGATCCGGAACTGCTGTGAACTGGCATTAAACAGATATTTTGGATAACAGAATGGTGTGGCAGGC
>JAGAHV010000106.1:0-10651 GCA_017626895.1 Clostridia bacterium
AAGCGGCAGAAGCATCAATGCTGATCTTAACGGAAGTGCAAATATCGGACGTAAAGCATTTCCTGAACAATTTACGACAGAAAACTGTGACATTTTGTCAAGGCCTGTCATTATTCGGCATCCTGATCACTATCTGTCAAAATACTCAAAACACAGCCCCGACGGGGATATCGGCTCTGTGATGGAGCCTGTATCGTTACCTAATAGGTAACCTTACTGGTAGCCGATCAAAAGATTATACCTTTTGAACCGCACATCATAAAGCGTGGATTTTAAGCAGCAAAACTTCAGGAAACGGGCATCGTAAGCAGATAAAAAGAGAAACTGTGGATAACTTTGAAAAAGTGGTGGACAAATCTGTGGATAAACTGTGGTCAAATGTGGATAAGTTGTGGATAACTCGAGTTTAAACGGGGAAAAACGGGCAGAATCTTTGGAGATGTGGATAAGTGGAAAAACAGGAAAGGGCGGTTGTGGGAAGTGTGGAGGATAAAGGGAACGTCTTGACTTTGTCATTGCCGGATGTTAATCTTTAGGCACCTGCCGATGACAGTCTGCGGCAGAGAAAGCGGAAAGAGGAATTCAGCATGAGTGTAAAGGAAACAATCCTTGAGAAAAAAGAACACAAGGCGATTGTTTTTCGGATGAACCGGAAAGAGGCGGCATCCGTTGCCCGATATATTAAAGACCATTCCGGTTCTCCGGAACTGGCTTTTGCCATTGATGTGGATACAATGGAATTGATTCTCCAGGCGAAAACCGCCAGGGAAGAGGATTTCCTCCTGTTTGAGGGGGAAGCAGATGTTTTTGACATTGAAGATTCCGAAATTGAAGAGGAGACGGTTGTCGAGGAGGAAGCGGACGGGGAGGAAAACCCCGAAGCGTGAATCCCGGCAGCAGGCAGGAGCACAGGTAAAAGGCCGATTCCGAAGTATCGGAACCGGCCTTTATTATGTGGATGCGGCTCTGCCGTGCATCAACCGTATGAACACGGATTCGCTGCCGGGCAAAGGAACCGCATTGAAGATGGAAAGAAGTCGGCTGCTGCGGGAAATTACAGCGGCTTTTCCAGCTCGGCGGCAGAGGCAAAAGGTCCGGGAATCGGCCGGAGACCGCGGGAGGAACCGAAGTAATCCCGGTCAAAAGTGATGGGCGTGCCGTCCGGATTTTCAAAGCGCTGGGAAGGCTCAAAAGCCATGCCGAGGGTATCGGTGCTGATCATCTGGTCGGTGAAATCGCCCAGGTATTCATAGAGGTTGGTTTCAAGGTACGTGCCATCCAGCCCTTCAATCAGCTTGATGGTGATCTTATGCTTGCTGTCCACCAGGGCGTCCTTCTCATTCTTCCAGGGTTTGGCGCCGGCAAAGAAGGCATTGCCGCAGGACCAGACGGGGAGATGAGAGAAGTGATACTTGGCTTTTTCAGCCATGTTCACAAAGGGCTTGTCCATTTCGAACCAGCTGATCCATTCCTCATAGGTGGGATAATTGTCCGCGTCAAAGACGAAGGTGCCTACCTCATAATTTTCCGGTGAGAAGGATTTTATCTTGGCGGGTTTCCAGTGCTGCACGAAGATGTTGTTGTAGAAACGGTCATCGCCGTGCAGGATGGTCATGAAGCCGGCCACCTCGGTCCGGTGCTGGATGTGGTACGGGGTATAGCGCGCCTCCTGGTTCATGCCCGGATGTCCGGTGTTCTCGCCGATGGAGGTGATGGAGCCCAGAATCAGGTTGTGAACCACGGCCACGCCCTGGGTGGGGAGACGGAGAGCCTGCTGGGAAAGGAGAATGTTGTTGTCAATCAGGGTCGGTCCGTGGCTGACCTCGATAAAGATGTCCTCATTGACGGACCAGACATCGTTGACGGCGGAGCGCTCGGGAATCTGATTGTCGTGCAGCAGATTCTGGGTAATCCGTGTTCCCTGTGCCTGCCAGTCGCACCAGATGCCCATGGTGGAATGGTGGATGTGGTTGCGGCGGAACGTGACGTCGATGGCGGCATGGAGCTTGATGCCGGCAATTTCGGCGCCGGCCAGCTGCTGCATGTTGTTGATATGATGGATATGGTTGTCCTCAATGATGCTGAAGACGGCGCCCATCCGTCCCACGATGCCGGTCTGTTCGCAGTCGTGAATGTTGCAGCGGCGGATGATGTGGGAGCCGATGTTTTCCTTGAGCCACCCGTGATACTGACCCCGGCAGACCGCGTCGCGCTCCATCTGGGTGGGGGTCTTTACATGTTTAAAGGTAAAGAAATGGTCATTGACCTCGTCGTAGTACTTGCCCAGCGAGATGCCGCAGCAGCGGCTGTTGCTCAGCTCGCAGTCCTCAATGATCCAGCCCTTGGACCAGTGGGGGCCCACCATGCCGTCCTGATAGGCTGCGGGCGGTGCCCAGGTGGTGGCTGCCTTGCTGATGCTGAAGCCGGAGAGGGTGATGTAGTTGATGCCGGTTTCGGAGGGCATGAAGCAGTTGCGCCGGACATTGATTTCAACACATTCCTCGTTGGGATCCTCATCGTGGAAATTGGCATAAATGAGGGTTTCATCCTTTTCCTCATCCTGCTCGGTATACCATTTATAAATGGAAAAGTCCGGATCCCAGGAGGGGAGATAACGCTTTCCGTCCAGACATTCCTTGAGGGTGGTTGCCTCATAGAGCATCTTTCCGTTCAGATAGACGGCACCGGTGTGGAAGACGAATTCGCCGGAATACCAGTCACCCATGATGAGGGTTTTGTACGGATTGTAGGAGCCGAAGACGCTGTTGCTGACGCGGAGAAGCCAGACGTTTTTCTTATAGGGCTTCCAGCCCTCTGCCAGCTCGGCACCGGTAATGACGGCCCCGAGGGGGATCTCGCTGCGGTAGGTGATGCGTGCATTTTCAAGACCGGCATGGACAGGGTTGACGTATTCCCGGTAGATGCCGGGGGCAACGATTACCTCATCACCTGGCTGTGCAATGCGGGCGGCATCATTGATGTGGCGGAACGGCGCTTCCTGGGTTCCGTTTCCATCCTTTGTGGCGGCGATGTTTACATAATGTACCATGTTCTATCAGTCCTTTCATTGTCAAGTGAACGCACTGGGGGCGTCGACGGACACATTATATCATTCAGGAAAACGGGGATGCAACAGGTGAGGAAAAAGAAATGAAAGGGAGTTACGAAACACACTTTCAAAACTGAAAAGTAAAAAATATTCAAATGTTCTATAGTAAAAACTCACAAGAAACCAAAAAATGACAGGGATTTACAAAAACATATGAAAATCCCATACAAATTGCACAATATTTACAATGCATCTATTCGAATTTGAAAGGATGTGATATAATTTTGTCAATAAATCGAGGCGAACTCGATTCATGTTGCACAAGGTTGGGGAAATACTCAGCCATAAGGAAAAGGAGGAACTCTTATGACAAGGAAGATCTTATGTACTCTGCTCGTTCTGATGCTTCTGTGTGTCGGCGCACTGGCCGAGGGCAAGAACATCCCTGAGCTCACGAAAGAGCCGCTGACGATCAAGCTGTGGGATATCGCCACAGAGGATCCGACCAAGAGCATCCAGGAAGGCGCGGTTGCCCGTTTCATGGCGGACTATCCGAACATCAAAGTTGAACAGGTCCATCAGCAGAACGACAACTACAAGCAGCAGCTGATCGTGGCCATGAGCTCCGGCCAGGCTCCGGATATGTACATCCACTGGGGCGGCGGCCCGATGGCTGAGTACTACAAGTCCGGTTTCGTCAATGACATCACCGAACTGTTCAACACCTATGACCATCCGGATTTCATCGATGCGGCGGTTGCCCAGGCTTCCTATGACGGAAAGATTCTGGCCATCCCCTTCGGCGGACTCTCCGGCTGCGACATTTTCTACAACAAGACCATCTTCAAAGAGGTTGGCGTTGAGGTCCCGAAGACCATCTCCGAGCTCGAAGATGTCTGCGAAAAGCTGAAGGCTGCCGGCTATGTGCCGTTCGCCCTGGCCAACGGCTCCAAGTGGACCGGCTCCATGTACTACATGTATCTGGTCGCCCGTCATTCCGGCAACGACGAGTTCAACGCCGCGTATGACCAGACCGGTTCCTTCACCTCCGAGGCCTTCATCTGGGCCGGTGAGAAGATCCAGGAGTGGGTCGACAAGGGTTACTTCAACCCCGGCTTCAACTCTCTTGTGACCGACAACGGCGAAGACCGCGCTCTGCTGTATGACAACACCTGCGCCATGATGCTCCATGGTTCCTGGCAGGTCCGCTCCATCATGACCGACAGCCGTGAGTGGTATGATGCCAACCTCGGCACCTTCCGTTTCCCCGAGGACGAGGAAGCAAAGGCAAAGGGCGTTCCGCAGAATGTTGAAATCGGCACCGCCATCGGCAACGGCTTCTCCTTCAACTGCTGGAAAGAAGACGGTTCCGTGGATCAGGACAAGCTGAATGCCTGCTATGTTCTGGCAACCCAGTACTACAATGATGACACCTACAACGCAGAGCAGATGGCCAACAACACCACCCCGTCCATCAAGGGATTTGAGGTTGGCGTTGAGGATCCCAACATGCAGGTTGTTATCAATACCTTCTTTGATGCCTCCAACGTCCAGCTCTGGTATGACCAGTATCTGCCGGCTTCTGTTACCGAAGTGCACAAGGACTGCATGACGGAACTCTTTGGCAAGACCAAGACGCCGAAGGAGATCGGTGAAGCACACGACGCGGCCATGAAGGCAGAATTGGCAAAATAATTTTTGCACTCCATACGGCCCGCAGGACAACCTGCGGGCTGTTCTTGATCAGAGCATAGAAAGGAGTCGCTCCTGATATGAATAAGAAAAACTCTCTTGAAAGGGCGACATCGCGCAGTACAGCCATTGCGGCAGCGGTTTTTCTGTTTCCGGCTCTGGCGATGATCCTGATTTACATGATCTATCCGGTGGTGGATACCTTTGTCACCAGTGCCTATCAGTGGAACGGAATTTCCGCCAACAAAGTGCCTGTGGGCATGAAGAACTGGCAGGATCTGCTGAAGGACGGCGCGTTCTGGTCCGCCTTCCAGCACAACCTGGTGGTCATGGTCTTCTCCATTCTCCTCCAGATCCCGCTGGGCCTGATGCTGGCCACCTTCCTGGATGCCGGCGGACGGAAATTCAACATCTTCAAGGTCATCTGGTTTTTCCCGTACCTGATGTCCTCCGTTGCCATCGCGTTCCTGTTTAACTACATCCTCGCCACCAAGGGCGGCATTTTCTCCGAGATCGCCGGTTTCTTTGCCGGAAAGAAGGTCTATGTGGACCTGCTGGGCAAGAACCCCTCGGCCCTGTTTGCCATTATCGGCGTCATGGCCTGGCAGTTTACCCCGTTTTACATGGTCTACTTCATTGCCGGTTATTCCAATATTTCCCCCTCGCTCTACGAGGCGGCGATTATCGACGGTGCCACACGGCGTCAGTACCTGTTCAGGATCGCGATCCCGCTCCTGGGACCCATCTTCAAGACGGCCTGCACCATGTCCATGATCGGCTCACTCAAATACTTCGACATGATCTGGAACATGACACAGGGCGGTCCGGCAGGCGGGACGGAGCTGATGGCCACCTATATGTACAAGCTCTCCTTCCAGAAATTCAACATGGGCTATGGTTCCTGCGTGGCCGCCGGCATGTTCATTCTGATTACCGTTATCGCACTGCTGTTCCAGAAAATCTTTGTGGTAAAGGAGGATTACTGAGATGGACAAGGAAAAACTGAAAAGCCGCATTTCATGGACCATTGTGTTCATTCTGGCGCTGTTCTGGGTGTTTGTGACCCTGATCCCCTTCCTTTTCATGATCATCAACTCCTTCCGCAAGCAGTTTGACATGCTCTCCCAGGGCGTTTTCCATTTCCCGAATCCCTGGTATTTTGACAACTATCCCCATATCGTGCAGAACGGATTTTTCGGGTACTTTGGCCGTTCCGTCTTCATCGTGGCCATTTCCCTGGTGGTCATGCTGATCTTCTCGGCTTTTGCCGCCTATCCGCTTTCCCGCATGAAATTCAGGTTCCGCAACCTGATCTATGCGGGCATTGTGGCCATGATGTCCATCCCGATGCACGTCACCCTGATCCCGATTTTCAAAATGACCACCAGCATGGGACTCTATGACAAGCTGATTTCGCTGCTGGGCCCCTATGTGGCCTTTGCACTGCCCATGTCCGTGTTCATCCTGACCGGCTTCATGATGACGATTCCCAAGGAAATTGAGGAATCGGCCGAGATTGACGGCTGCAACAAGTACAACAACTTCTTCCAGATTATTCTGCCCCTGGCAAAATCAGGTCTTTCCACGCTGGCCATTTACAACGGCGTTTCCATGTGGAATGAATTTGCCTTTGCCAACACGCTGCTGCAGTCCCCTGCACAGAAAACACTGCCGCTGGCTCTGGGCCAGTTCAAGGGCGAGCATTCACTGGACATGCCGATGATTCTGGCGGTTCTGGTTCTCTCTGCGCTGCCCATGATCATCCTGTTCATCATCTTCCAGGACAAACTGGTCAAGGGCATGATGGCAGGCGCCGTAAAGGGTTAACTGAGCCTGAAACAGAGCGGCCCTGCCGCACTGCGGCAGGCCAATAAGCAATGCTGAGGGCTGAAAAAAGAGGGGGAAAAATGAGATATTATGTGAACGCGTCCGTTTTCAGAAGCGGCTGCGGAACAGAGGAATATCCGTTCAAACGGATTCAGGAGGCGGCCAATGTGGCCCTGCCGGGGGATGAGATCTTTGTCGCCCCGGGCATTTACCGGGAATATGTGGATCCCAAACATGCAGGAACGGAAGAAGCACGGATAACTTATCGGGCCCTGCCCGGAACGGCGGTCATCACCGGCGCGGAAGTGGTCAAAGGGTGGACAAATGTTGAGGGAAATACCTATCTGGCCCGCATCCCCAACAGCCTGTTTGGAAACTATAATCCCTATACAACCCGTGTGGAGGGCGACTGGTACATTGCGCACTATATCGCCCATACCGGTGAGGTCTATCTGAACGGGAAATCCATGTATGAGGTCACAAGCCTTGAGGATGTACGGAACCCGAAGGTCTACAAAAAGTCCTGGGATCCGGAATTCTCGGTCTATACCTGGTACACCGAGCAGGATGAGGCCAGGGATGAGACGCTGATCTATGCGAATTTCCAGGGGGAGGATCCCAACGAGGAAACCGTGGAAATCAATGTCCGCCGCAACTGCTTCTATCCCTCCCGGGAGGGAATCGGCTATATTACCCTTTCCGGCTTTACCGTGTGTAAGGCGGCAACGCAGTGGGCGCCGCCGACGGCTTATCAGGAGGGGATGATCGGGCCGCACTGGTCCAAAGGCTGGATTATTGAGGACTGCGAGGTGTCCGATTCCAAGTGCTCCGGCATCTCCCTGGGCAAATACCTGCAGCCGGAAAATGACAACCGCTGGCTGTTTCACAAACTGAAACACGGCACACAGACGGAGAGAGACTGCATCATTCAGGCACAGCGCGAGGGATGGACAAAGGAGAACATCGGCTCCCATATCATCCGCCGCTGCAACATTCACGACTGCGGACAGACCGGCATCGTGGGTCATCTGGGCGGGGTCTTCTCCATCATTGAGGACAACCACATTCACCACATCAACAACAAGCAGAATCTGGCGGGTGCGGAAATCGGCGGCATCAAGATGCATGCGGCCATTGATGTCATTTACCGCCGGAATCACATTCACCACTGCACCCGCGGTCTCTGGCTGGACTGGCAGGCACAGGGAACCCGCGTGACGCAGAATCTGTTCCATGACAATACGCTTCCGGATGACCGGAATGCCAATCCCGACTGTATTGACGGTCTCGGGGAGGATATCTTCATTGAGGTCAGCCACGGTCCGACGCTGGTGGACAACAACATTCTGCTCTCGGATCATGCGCTGAAACTGCCGACCCAGGGCGTGGCACTGGTCCACAACCTGATTGCCGGTTCCTTTACGGCCGTGGGTCTGGGCGTTGACAACGGTTCCGGCAAAATCCCCTGTCCCCGGTATACCCCGTATCACCTTCCGCACCGGACAGAGGTGGCCGGCTTCATGACCATCCTCCACGGCGACATGCGTTTTTACAACAATATCTTCATTCAGCGCCCCATCCGGCCGGGAATGATGTCCATCTATGAGAGCATGAAAGACTCTCCCTGGAGCGACGGAAATCCCTACGTGGGTACCTTTAAGTATGAGGGTTATCCGGACTGGGAGCAGTACCTGTCCATGTTTGAGGGCTACTGCGGCATGGGTGCCGCGGGTGACCGGGACAAGTACTATTACAAGCTTCCCGTCTGGGCCGCGGGCAACGTCTATTTCGGTGGTGCCAGACCCATGTCCTGTGAAAAGGATGCGGTCAGTAAGCAGGAAATCGTGCTGAAGCTGACGGAGGAGGACGATGAGGTTTTCCTTGAAACCAACCTGGGCGAGGCCCTGAAAGCCGGAAACCAGGCCATTGTCTCCACCGCGACGCTGGGCGAGGCGTTTGAACCGGAGGAAAAATTCGAGAACCCGGATGGTTCGCCGATTGTCTTTGATGAGGACTACTTTGGCGCCCACCGGGAGATCCGTCCGCTGGCAGGCCCCTTTGCCTGTGTGGAGGACTGGATGCGCGTTTACTGAGAAAGAAAAACCAAAAAAATCCCTCTCACGACAAGGTGAGAGGGATTTTTGGCTGTTCACAGAGCGCTGGCGGAGTAGGTGTCCAGATAAAGCAGGCACTGGGTGTAGATTTCCGCAAAGACCTTTTCATACGAGGTTTCAAAGGCAGGGTTGCGGATGCCGAAGAAGTAGCGGCTGATGGGGACGTAGCACTTGGACGGGAGGTCTAGGAGGGCGATCCGGTCCGCCGCCTTGTCCGAAAAAACGGCAAACTGTGTGAAATGGTGCACATCTTCATCCGTCAGGTAGCGGACGGTGTGATCGCTGTGGGCGCAGGGAATGCCGTAGTTCATCAGCATATGCCAGACCGGCTCCAGAACCGACTGGCCGGCGGTTCCGGGTGTGGCAGAGCGTGCCTCCGCATAGAGAGGGAGGCCGCGCTGGGCAGCGAGATGATTAAAAATGCTGGCTGCCATGACGCTGCGGCTGAGACCGTCATCACAGATAAAGCAGATGCGCTCCGCGATGTCGGTGTATTCCGCCAGATTCCGGTACATCCGGACCCGGAGGTCGGAAATCGGGAAATCAATGACCATGGGCGGATCATCCTGAATCTGAACGGCGTCGATGATCTGTCCCAGAGCGTCTGCATTGATATTGCCGGGACGGAAATAGGCGAGCGTGATGTGCGGCGTCGGGGGATAGTCAAAGGTGGCCACCGGGTCAAAGGCGCGGTAAAGGGCCATGAAGCGTTCAAAATCCTGCTCGGTTTCAGGCCGCAGGAGCAGAACGAGGGATTTGGAGAGCAGATTGACAATCCGGTCTGCCCGCATGCGGATATGCAGCCCGAGGTGTTCCCGCCGGACATTTTTGAGAATGCTGAGGGCCTGCGTGATGTCCTCCGTGATTTCGTGCCGGAACCCCTCCGAGAGATTCCCGTCCGATCCGAGCATCTCATGCACCGTGCAGTATTCGGGGGAAACCAGATCATGCAAAACCATGTGCAGGGCCGACTCGGGGAGCCGCTCCGCCAGCTGAGAGGCGCTCTCCGGGTGAGCGTACAGACAGTCCTGAATATTCAGTACCCGGCTGAGGAGATCATCTCTTATGTGGAACGCCACGGCTGCGCCGTTGTATGGCCGACACTGTCCACTGACTGTAATGGCATCCGGCAATTGGTAGTGGGTTGGGTATTGTCCGCAAAAAGGATTTTGCTTCCAGCTGGTTCGGTGTTCGTAATCCGACAGATAAGACATGAATTCCCCTCCTTTATGAGCCGCAGCTTGGTTTTTCGGCGCCGCGGCTTTTTTGATGCTCATATTTGACAAACTGCCGCTGTGGCGGCAGGCCCTCTCCTTTTATGTGCTATAGCCTTGTCTCTGGGTACCGTTGGTTATCTCTGACGCCCTGCCCATGGCAGGGCCAGTCTGCAGGTTTCATCCTTGCCATATGCCCGAGCAGCTTTGTCCAAGGCCTGAGTCTGCAAACTGCCGCTTGCGCGGCAGGGCCAGTCTGCAGGTCTCACACTTGTCATATGCCAGAGCGTCTTTGTCGGAGATCTGAGTCTGCAAACTGCCGCTTGCGCGGCAGGGCCAGGATCATCCAAATTGTACGGATAATCCATACTATCAGAATTGGTTAAAACGTTCATATAATATGAAATCATTTTACACAAAATCGGTGAAATTGTCAAATTTATTCGAATAAAAATTATGTGATATTTGAAAAGCACACAGATAATAGGGAAAGCCACCTCAAAGCGATGGAGTGATGGAAGCAACATGCATTCCGGAATATGGGCGAAGGCTTAAGCAACAGGGCAAGTCCAGACCATGGCCGCTCTGCTGATTGCTTTCAGCATGATCTGACTACTCCACTTTTTTTGCGGTGCATGGAGGTCGGGATCTTTATTTCAGGTTTCGACCTGCTTACTATCGATCTTGTCATGAACATCTGAACCCCAAAAGGCAATGACGGAACAAAGTATGCGATCTTCCACGCTGATTTCGAC
>JAGAHV010000107.1:0-23387 GCA_017626895.1 Clostridia bacterium
CCCGATTTGTCGAGATGTTTGGGGATCCGGTCTCAAATCCGAAAGGTTGGGAGAAACGGCCCTTATCTGAAGAAGCAGAAATCAGAATCGGTCCGTTCGGCTCGTTACTTCACAAGGAGGACTACATATCAGACGGACATGCGTTGATAAACCCATCACACATAATTAACGGCAGAATAGCACCCGATAATGATTTGACACTCACAGACGATAAGTATGAGGAATTAGCACCATATCATCTGATTGTGGGTGATGTTGTTATGGGACGTCGAGGCGAAATGGGTAGATGCGCTGTTGTTGATCGTCCGGGGCTTCTATGTGGAACGGGAAGCTTGCTTATTAGGACGAAAGGCGATTTGAGCGCAGACTATATACAGAAAATCATTTCTTTCCCTTCATTCAAACGAACGATTGAAGATATGGCTGTTGGGCAAACCATGCCAAATCTGAATGTCCCAATTGTCTCTGCATTCCAGATCATAAAGCCGCCTAAGGCTGTACAGGAGCGTTATTATGCCTTCGTCTCCCAGGTCGACAAATCAAAAATTATCGTTCAGAAAGCTTTAGATGAATCAAGAGTATTGTATGAGAGCCTTATGCAGAAATACTTCGGCTGACAGAACATCAGGGCTAAGAACAGATAGGTAAATCGTGCGGTTTGCTGTGGATTCAAATCAGGAAAGTGCTTTCAGATGATTAAATGCATGAACAGGCCATCATAAACCGGGATTGTTTTCGGAAGGCTTCTAATGGAGCCAGATTACAGGCTTTATAACAATGGCATAATGCGTTTACCCGGGCGGGGAAACGAAAACAGTTAAGGCGGATGAATTCGCTCGAACTTGGTTTTCCGCTGCGGAATTGCCGCAAAACAACCGGGGAAGGATGACACACGTTTGTTGGGTGTGGGGAAATGAAATTATTGATACACCCTTGATTCTGCTTTCGTCTCGTGATATCATACATACGTAAATGCAGTCCGGCAACGGGTGTCGGGCATCGTATTTATAGAATAATAAATGGAGGAAAAGTATGAAAAAGATTCTGTCTGTAACACTTCTTCTCTGCCTGGCTCTGATGATTTCTCTGAGCGCCTCTGCTGATACCGTAAAGGTCGGTATGGTTACCGACGTCGGCGGCATCAACGACCAGTCCTTCAACCAGTTTGCCTGGGCCGGCCTGCAGAGCCTGGCCAAAGAGGATCCGTCCTTTGAGGTTCAGTATCTTGAGAGCAAGACGGATGCGGACTATCAGACCAACATCAACACCTTCCTTGATGAGGACTATGATCTGATTATCTGCGTAGGTTACATGCTGGCGGATGCCACGAAGCAGGCTGCCGAGGACAACCCTGACAGGAACTTTGCCATCGTGGATGATGCGAGCATTGATCTGCCCAATGTGGCATGCCTGACCTTTGCTCAGGAGCAGTGCTCCTACCTGGTTGGCCTGATCGCAGGCTATACCACCAAGTCCAAGACCGTTGGCTATATCCAGGGCATGGTTTCCGATACCATGAATCTTTTCGGCGTTGGCTTCATCACCGGCGTTCTCGAGGCTTGCCCGGATGCAACCGTTCTGCAGTACAATGCCAACAGCTTTACTGACATCGCCGGCGGAAACACGGCTGCCAGAGACATGATCACCAAGGGTGCTGACGTGATCTATCACGCGGCTGGCGGCACCGGTGCCGGTGCAATGTCTGCCTGTGAGGAAGAGGGCATCTGGGGTATCGGCGTTGACTCCGACCAGGCTGCGGTTCTCAACAACGACAAGATCATCACCTCTGCTCTGAAGGATACCGGCGCTGGCTGCGTTGATATCGCCAAGACGGTGAAGGATGGCAAGTTCGAAGGCGGCATCCATCACTACACGCTGGCTGACGGCGCTGTCGGATTTGCGACCACCGGCAACCACATCCCGGCTGATGTCCTTGAAAAGGTCGAGGCTGCCAAGCAGGCCATTATGGACGGCGAAATGATCGTTCCGACCTCCACGGCGGACTGCCCGGCTTTCACCCTGGACGACTGATTCATCCGTTGATTATTCAAGTGAATACGTGAAAAGATGCCTCTCCGGCCGGAGAGGCATCTTTTATATGACATAGGCTCTTGCAGCGCCCAGAGAACGGGCCAGTGCGGCATAGCTTTCCGCATAGGCCGCATCCGTCGTTTCCGTGCCCAGAATCTGCTGATACTGTTCCCGGACACCGTAAGGCCGGTACCGGATGATCTTGTAATCACACGCGTCCCCGATCCGTGCGGCAACGGTCCGGACACTTTCCTCATTCTCCCGGTCGCGGCCGGGGAAAATGATCGTCCGGACTTCCTGCAGTTTGTCGGCTGACAGAAGATACTCAAGATTCCGCAGGACAGGCTCGGCCGGGTAGCTGACCAGTTCCTGGTGCCACTGCGGACGGACAGCTTTGACATCCAGCATCACGCCGTCACTGGCGGCAAGCAGTTCGGGATACCGGGAAAAGTCCAGGGAACCGTTGGAATCCATCAGGGCAGTGAGGCCGAGTTTTTTTGTCTCCAGGAACAGATCCAGGAGAAAGTCGTGATAGAGCGTACATTCGCCGCCGGAGGTGGTGATTCCGCCGATATACGGACTGGTTCGCCGCACCTGCGTCATGACCTCCTCAACGGTCATGAAGGTGATGCGCGGGGAGGCGTCATGGGGACAGGTGCGAATGCAGCGGTCACACTGAACACAGGCGGAGGAATCCCACCGGACCTGTCCGTCCGTCAGGGTAAGGGCGCCGGCAGGGCAGACAGGGACGCATTTCCCGCAGTTTGTGCACAGGTGGATGGTTTCAGGGTTGTGACAGAACAGGCAGTTAAAAGGACAGCCCTGAAAGAAAATGGAGGTCCGGTTTCCCGGACCGTCCACATTGGAAAACGGAATGATCTTATTGACCGGCGCTTTCCTCATGATGCTGCACCCGGCGATCCAGTGCATGACCGCCGTCCTGAGCGCCCTTTCCGAAAACTGTCACCTGGTTGAGCGACTGCTTGTTCTGACGGAGTTTCTCAATTTCGCTCTTCTTGACCAGATAGCCGGTGACACGAACGACATCATTGTTCTCGAGATAACCGGAGAAATAGCGAAGACCGTTGGCAAGGGAGCCTTTAATGATCGGCAGAATCGCCTCCGGCGTTTTGATATAGGTCTCCTCGAATTTGAAAATATCGCCGGTGCCGGTGGGGAAGTAGGGATGGAATTTCTCGTTGACCTCCAGCTGCTCCAGCATGGTGGGCTCGACACCGATGGGGATGCGGGTTCCCGGTGAATCATCCATGCCATCCGTATCAATGCCAACCTGGGCATGGAGACGGTAGCGGTGATCATAGGCATCACAGTAAGGAGCCACATGACTGGCAACCCGCGCCTCTATGGCATCCATGATCCGGAGGCCCAGGGTCGTTGCCTCGGGATTCATGCCGAAGCCCTTCTTTTTATCCGTGATGCCCAGCAGATGGTTGCAGCACTCGGCAAGGCCAACAACACCGAACATACCGGTGAAATGGGCCTGGTCCACAAAGCCTTCCGTAACCAGGAAGTTGGTTTTGAAGGAACTGGACTCCTCCACGATGAACCTGACCCGCTTGTCCATGTACTCGAGCTGCAGGTCGATGTACTTCGGCAGTTCGTTTTTGAGGAAATCCTCCGGGTCCTTCGCATCAAGGGAGCACTCATAAAGACGCATGCGGGGCAGGGTAAAGCCGCCGCCGCCGATGGAAAGTCCGTTATAACAGGAGGCAATGGCATACCGGTCTCCCCACTCCCGCACGAACATCCGGTGATTGGCGAAAGAGGGCTTGGCCGTTTTCAGCATGCAGCGGATACAGGCCAGCGCAAAGTCATCGCTGGTGCGCTCGGGGTCATAGCGAAGGGTGATATTGGGGACGGCCAGCTGCATTTCCTCGGTGAGCTCAAGGAGAAGACGGCCGGTGACGGTATCCTCGGGACCGATATCCGCGTGAACGAAAGAGTCGGTCTGAACCTTGTCGATGTTGCGCAGGAAAAGACGCAGGACTTTTTTCGCATAGGCCCGGTCCTCCCTGAGGACAAAAGGCTCAAGCAGCTTGTCCAGATCACCCAGGTAGACCGGATAGGCGGTAATGGAAGGAACGTGGCAGTAAAAAATCTCAAGGACATTGACGGCCTCAAGCAGATCTGTCGGGGGATCCAGTTCGAGGAATTCGCATCCTTTTTTGAACAGAAGTTCGTAATCCGGACAGATATACCGGGGACGATACGGCATGACGCCCTCATTCAGATCACAGAGTGCGCCTTTTTTCTTTGCAGCATAATAGGCATCTGAGTAGCGCAGCGATGTATCCGTGCTCTCACCCAGGCGAGCCAGTGCCAGAACTTCCTGACGGTAGGTCAGTGTAGGGTCTTTAATGATATCAAGTGCAGCGGACAACTTTTTTCCCTCCTTGTTAATTTGATGCGGGTCATTGGCAGCCGCTTTGTCCGATGAATCTGACAGAGGACTGCGCTGAGGCAGGGACGCTGAGAATGAATGCCGCCCGGCTCAAGCGCTCTGGTGCAGGCCTGACCGGGACAGATTCACGCGCAGCGGATATGGGGAGTCACAGTGAAACTGTGACTGGGGTTACACTGAAAATGAGATTGTTTCTCATCATGCATTCTACTTGATTTGCCGGGGGATGTCAAATGGAACTTTTTGGTGAAGCCAGAGGGCAGAACGGGCAAAAACGGTGCACCCTTTCATTGAAAGAGGCAGAGATTATTGACCAATCTGTTTAAATCGTATAGAATGTACGCATTCAAAATGAATCGTGTGAAGGGTTCATGGAAAGGGTGCCGATTTCAGAAAAAAGGGGGAGTTTTCTTGTCAAAGGAATATGTGGACATGAATAAACCTGTCATTGAAATGCGCAATATTGTCAAGAGATTTGGCAAATTGGTGGTCAATGACGGGATAAATCTTACCGTCCACAAAGGTGAAATTCATGCCATACTGGGCGAAAACGGTGCAGGAAAGTCAACACTGATGAATCAGCTGTATGGCCTTTTGAAGCCCACGTCCGGTGACATTCTGGTCAACGGGGAAAAGATTGTCATGAACACACCCCGCGATGCCATTGATCATGGCATCGGAATGGTGCATCAGCACTTTATGCTGATTCAGCCATTTACCGTCACGGAAAATATTGTCCTGGGCATGGAACCGAAAAAGGGGATTGCGCTGGACATGGCAACGGCCCGGAAAAATGTGGTGGAGCTCTCTGAACGCTACGGACTGTCGATTGACCCGGATGCGAAAATCGAGGACATTTCTGTCGGCATGCAGCAGCGCGTGGAGATCCTGAAGGCGCTGTACAGAGGCGCGGATATTCTGATTCTGGATGAACCCACGTCCTCCCTGACGCCGCAGGAGATTGTGGAACTGATCGATATCATGCACAACCTCGTCCGGGACGGAAAGAGCATCATTCTGATTACCCATAAACTGAAAGAGATCAAGGAATCTGCCGATTTCTGCACCATTATCCGGGCAGGAAAATACATCAGCACGGTAGATGTGGATACGGTGGATGAAAATGATCTGGCCAGCATGATGGTCGGCCGCAAGGTCACTTTCGCGGTTGACAAGCCGCCCCGTCAGCCGGGTCCGGTTGTCCTGCATGTGGAAAATCTGCATGGAAAGGACTACCGCGGCGTGGAGATTCTGAAGGGACTGAACCTGGATGTTCACGCGGGGGAGATTGTCGGAATTGCCGGCATCGACGGAAACGGACAGACGGAACTGGTGGAGATTCTGACCGGACTCAGAAAAGGAACCTCGGGAGAGGCCACGGTAAACGGTGTCAGCATCTTCAACAAGTCACCAAACTTCGGTTTTAATCACGGCGTCAGCAGTATTCCGGCAGACCGGCAGAAACATGGACTGGTTCTGGACTTTTCCATTGAGGATAACCTGATTCTCCAGAACTATCACAAGACACCTTTTGCATCAGGCAATATTCTGCAGCGTGATTCGATTTCCCGGCACGCAACCTCGTCCATTCAGCAGTTTGACATACGTCCCTCCGACAGTGAAAAACGTCCTGCCGGAACGCTTTCAGGCGGAAATCAGCAGAAAGTCATTATTGCCCGTGAGGTGCAGAACGACAAGGACCTGCTGATTGCGGTGAACCCCACCCGCGGTCTTGATGTCGGTGCAATCGAATATGTACACAGGTACATTGTCGAGCAGCGCAACAAGGGGAAGGCGGTTTTGCTGGTCTCATTCGAACTGGACGAGATCATGAGCCTTTCGGATACCATTGATGTCATTTTTGAAGGGAAAATCGTGAGCTCGATTCCGGGCGCGGAAGCGAACGAGAATGATCTCGGTCTGATGATGGCAGGAGGGAAGAAACAATGAAAGCAAAAAAGAGCTTGCTGAATAATCAGTTTATCCCCATTCTGATTTCCATTGTGCTGGGATTTCTGGTTGGCGCGGTTTTTCTCATGATCATGGGCCTTTCCGTAGGCACGGCGTATGGGCGGCTCCTTAACAGCGTAACCAGCCTCAAGGGTTTTTCCTATGTGGTTGTGTATGCAGTTCCGTACATCGTGGCCGGCCTCTCCGTGGCCTTTTCGTTCAAGACAGGCGTATTTAACATCGGTGCGGAAGGACAGTTCGTGGTCGGTTCCATGGCGGCTGCGGTGGTCGGCATTCTGTTTGGAAACCTTCCCAAGCCGATTCTGATTCCTCTTTGTTTCCTTGCGGCCATGGCGGCAGGCGCGGTCTGGGGAATCATCGTGGCGACACTGAAGATCAAATGGGGAATCAATGAGGTTCTCAGCATGATCATGTTCAACTGGATTGCGTTCTACCTGTCCAACTTTATGGCCGGTATTCCGGCGATTCACAGCGACGGATCCGCGGAGGCGACGAAGAACATTTCTGCCAATGCCAGTCTGCTGCTGCCAAAGGATTTCATCAAATCGGTGGGTCTTTGCCCGACGGCGAACTGGGGCATTCTGGTGGCCATTGCGGCCATGCTGATTGTCTGGTTCATCATTGACAAGACAACGCTGGGCTATGAACTGAAATCGGTTGGTTCCAACAAATTCGCGGCAGAATACGCCGGAATTAATGTCAACGGTTCCATCCTGACCGCCCTGGCCATTTCCGGTATTCTTTCCGGTCTTGCCGGCGCCCTGCAGCTGATGGGAATGGGCAACCGGATCTCCGTATTCACCTCGCAGGAAGGATTTGGTTTTGCCGGCATCGTCGTCGCGCTGATCGGCTGTTCGAATCCCTTCGGTGTTCTGGCAGCGGGCCTCTTCTATGGTGCACTGATCTATGGCGGAAGCAAGCTGAATCTGGTGGGTGCTCCGACGCAGCTCATTAATGTCATTGTCGGAACCGTTGTGTTCTTCATTGCCATTTCCTCCATCTTCAACCTGAGAAGGATTCTTGAACGCCGCAAGGCTCGTACCGCAAAGGAGGGGAAGAACAGATGACTGACTTTATTAACAGCCTTGGAATCATTCTGTATGCGACACTGGCCTATACAACGCCGCTCCTCTATGCTGCTCTCGGTTCCTGTTTTTCCGAGGTCTCCGGCGTGGTCAACATCGGCATTGAGGGCATGATGACAGCCGGCGCCTTTACCGGCACATGCGTTGCCTATTTTACCGGGAATCCGTGGATCGGATTTATTTGCGGCGGCCTCGCCGGTGCGTTTTTCGGCATGCTGCATGCGACAGCGACGGTGCGTCTTGGCGCGGACCAGACCATCGCCGGTACAGCCATTAACATGCTGGGACCCGGCATCGTGATCATGATCTGTAAGGTGCTCTTCTCCTCGACAGACTCCATTCCGCTCTCCGTGACGCAGAAAATTCCGAAACTGTTCATGGGTGTCTTTGATACCACCACCGTGTTCGGGCGCTTCATGGACAACGTTTTTGCAACGTATGTTTCCACGTATCTGGTCTTTATCCTCACCCTGGTGGTTTGGTTCGTCTTCTATAAAACGCGGTTCGGTCTGCGGCTGCGTGCCTGCGGCGAACATCCTCAGGCATGTGAAACACTGGGCATCAACGTCCTCTCCATGCGCTTCCTGTGTGTCGTTATCTCCGGATTCTTTTCCGGCCTGGGCGGGGCATGCGTGACCATGGCCATTTCGACCCAGTTCAGACCCATCTCCATCGTCGGTCAGGGCTTCATTGCCATTGCGGCCGTTATTTTCGGCAAATTCCGTCCGCAGGGCGCACTCCTTGGCTGCCTTCTGTTTGGCTTCTGTTCCGGCCTGAAGGTCGTGCTCGGTGCCTCTTCCGGCGTCAACATGCAGCTCCTTTCCATGATCCCCTATGTGGTGACCGTTCTCATTCTGGTGCTGTTTGTCGGAAAATCCCATGTTCCCTCTGCAAACGGCAAACCCTATATCAAGGCCAAATAATCTGAATATCCGCCCGATGGGCTCTCAATACCCGCCCGATGGGCGGGTATTATTTATTTTGCGGAAAAAACACCGGCAGATATTGATCAGAATGATTGTAAACAGGTGAAAAATGATGTACAATTCTAACAGAGAATAGACAAAGTGCTTTAGCTAAAGCAGATGACGTTTCAGCCCTGACAGGGAAACCAGGGCGCAGGGAGAACCGAAAATCAGAACCAGGAAAGAGGTGCACCATATGACAGAAAAGAGCTTTGAGCATCGCGGATTTATGCTGGATGTCTGTCGTCACTATATGTCCGTCCGGAATATCAAGCGGCTGCTTGACGCTGCTCAGATCTGCGGGATGAACCGGATGCACTGGCATCTGACCGATGATCAGGGGTGGCGGATCCAGATTAAACAATACCCGTTGCTGACCGGTGTGGGTGCACATCGGGGACAGTCCTATTTCGGTGTTTTCTCCGGAATCGAAAACAACGATGGTTTCTATACGCACCGGGAAATCCGGGAAATCGTTGAGTATGCAACGGAACGCGGAATTGAGATCATCCCGGAAATCGAGCTGCCGGGTCACGCCGGGGCCATGCTGGCCTCGTATCCGGAAATGGGCTGCAGGCGGACCGTGTACAGCCGTGACGGGGAAAGGGTGATCGATCGTCCTTACCGCAGCCAGGTAGAGGTATCCGCTGGCATTTATCCGGACCTTCTCTGTGCCGGAAAGGACCAGTCCCTGCAGTTCATCCGGAATATTCTGGATGAGGTGATTGAACTGTTCCCGTATGACATGGTGCATATCGGCGGCGATGAGGCGATCAAGCTGCGGTGGCGCCGCTGCCCGGACTGCCAGGCAAGGATGAAGGACCTGGGAATTGAAACCGAGGAAGAGCTCCAGCGCTGGCTGGTTCTTGAGGTTGGCCGGTATCTTCACTCCCGGGGAAAGAAGACGGTGGTCTGGTGTGATGTGCTGGCCGGCGGTCCGCTTCCGGATTACTTTGTGGTGCAGCAGTGGATGGGGGAATCGGAGGCAACCCGTGCCCATCTGGCCTCCGGAGGAAAAGTCATCGTTTCGGATACCCAGTGTTATTATCTGGACTATCCGTACGGGGTCACGGACCTCCATGATGTCTGGCAGTATCCGCGGATTCCGTCCTATGCGGAGGGCTATGAATCCGGCATTCTCGGACTGGAAAGCCCACTGTGGACGGAGTATGTGACCAGCATCGACCGGGCCGCTTTCATGCTGTTCCCGCGGATGATCGGCATAGGACTGAAGGCAGCGGGCGAAGCGGATACCGAATGGGAACCGTTCCACGCAAAAGTTGCCGAAAAGCAGAAACAGATCGAGACACTCGGCCTTACGGGCGCGCCTGAGGAATTCTGGGCCATGACGCCGGAACAAAAAGCGGAAAACCGGCAGCTCCATGACAGGCAGACGCGGACACCGTCCATCATGCCGTATGTCAATTTCGAGCAGCAACTGGTTCTCCTTGAGCAGGCCGAAAAGCTCATGGAGGCGATTGGTGTTCCCAAGGCCTTTGCGGAGCGGGCGGGGGACCGCATCCTGACAAAGCTGTATCACGGACATTTCGTGACGGAGGATGATGGGGCGGGCACCCTGATTGAGCAGCTGCTCATCGCGGTCAGGAACCGGCAGGAGGGTGTGTGGCAGCGCTATCCGGAGGAAATCTGGATAGAGACCATGAAATGCTTCGGCCGCTTCATCCGGGAATACCGGGAATGCTATGGGCATGACGGCTTTGACCGCGGCCATTGGACAACCCGTCAGATCAATGCCAGACTGTTCCGGATCGGGACGCTTGAATATGAAATGACGAAAGAAGAGGACGGAAAGGTAATTCGCCTGCATATCCCATCTGACGCGGATCTCAGCGCGGCGGCGCTCAATCAGTCGGTGGAGACAGCAAAGACGTTCTTTAAGACCTATTTGCCGGACTATGCCGATGCGCCGATGCGCTGCGAGAGCTGGCTGCTGTCCCCCGTCGTGAGGGAGATGTTGCCGGACACGGCAAGGATCGTTCATTTCCAGAACGCGTTTGAACTCGAATCAGCGGACCCGTCAAGCCGCGAAGCCATCCAGTGGGTGTTCCATCTGACAAAGGAACAGCAGAAAACAATTGATGTGTCGTCGCTGCCGGAGGGGACACAGCTTCAGAAAAAGATGAAGGCGATTCTCCTTGAGGGACGTGACCCCGGGGCGGCAGATGGAAAACTGGTCCGGCCGTTTGAATAAACTGACATGGATGAAAGCGCCCTGCAGGAAAACTGCAGGGCGCTTTGAAGATGAATCGGAACACGGAAAAATGGATGGGCGTTATTGGGCGGCCTGCAGGGAAAGAGCGGTCCTGTCGCGTTGCGACAGCCAGTCTAATCCAGGCCTTGTGTCATGCACCTCCGGCACATGACAAAGCCACTCAGGCAAATGATCAACAGTGAGGCTCGCAAAGGAGACCGGCGCCGATTATGCCGGCGTGATTGCGTAAACAGGCCAGCGCGATGCGGGGTACGGGCCGCGGACTGCCGTGCTCAAACCGGGGGAATTCCCGGAGAACGGCGTCAAGAAGGAACGAACCTGCGCTGGATACGCCGCCGCCCAGCAGAATCATTTCGGGATCCAGCAGGTTGGTGAGTGAATCGAGGGCAATGCCCAGATAATGGGTGAACCGATCAAACACGGTGCGGGCGACACTGTCCCCGTCCCGGGCGGCATCAATGATCATTTTGGCTGTCAGCGCGGTGAGATCGCCGCCGGTCAGGGCGACCAGCGAACTGTCTGGACGCTGCCCCAGGATCTGTCGGGCCATTCGAACCAGGGCGGTGGCGGAGCAGTACTGCTCCATGCAGCCGAACCGTCCGCAGGCACAGGGAATCCCGTCTGCCACAAGGGTCATATGACCGAATTCGCCGGCCTGTCCGGACGTGCCGGAAAGGATGCGGCCGTTTTCAATGATGGCTCCGCCGATACCGGTTCCCAGGGTCAGCAGAATACAGTTGCTGACGCCCCGGGTGGCACCGGTTCTGTATTCGGCCAGGGCTGCCAGATTGGCATCGTTTTCGATTCGGACAGGCAGATGAATCCGGGATTCGAGGTCTGCCTGAACCGGCTTTTTGTACCACCTGAGGTTGGTGCACTGAATGACGGTCCCGGATTTGGCATTGACAACGCCCGGGATGCCGATGCCCACGGAGCAGACTGCCGAAGGATCAAGGCCGGCATCCCGGAGGAGGGCGGAAACCTCGCCGGCAATCTGGTCAAGGATCGTTTCATAGCTCTGTCCGGACTGGGTGAAACAGGACCTTGAGGCGATGATTTCACCGGTTTCCGTGATGATTCCCGTGGCGATGTTCGTTCCGCCCAGATCAATTCCGACATTGTACATTCCCGCTTTGCCTCCTGCTTCTTTCATCGCATGGGATCATTTCCGGCATCCACAGATGAGAGTCTGTTTCGGACCAGCATCAAGGCAAAGCCGAGCAGATTCTGTCCTTTCCATTTGCTCATCTCGTGGCGATCCGGGTCGTGCATGGATAACCCGATTCCCCAGATCCGGTCATTGACCGCGCACTCGGCCAGCACACTGTCACCGGTGGCGAGAAGCTTTTCTTTCAGCTCCTCATTCTGGGAAAACTTTGCCATCAGTCCTTCAAAGACAATGATCTGCCTGACACCGTTCCAGATCCGGTCATCATAGCCGGAGACCAGCCGGCCCAGCTGTTTGATCTGCCGGACATCTGTCGTATTCATGATCTGAGCGGCGGTGTCATGATCATTAAAACAGACCGCTTTCTGAACCATCATGAACTGCTCCATTGAGGAAAAGGACTTTGTTCCCAAGGTAAAATGAGAGAGAGTCCAGTTGCTGAGGTAACCGTTTTCCTCATCCGGGTTATGGAATCCGATAATCACTGATTTTCACCAACCTTTTTTACAGCAAGTTCCAGATCAAGGTCATGCAGTCCATGATAGGCTTTCATCAGGAAGTCGACAGGGACCTTTTTTATCACCTCTGCACTGGGGATGTTATAAACCCATTGATAACAGGCGTAGAATTCGCCCATCCACTCCGGCATAAACCCCTTGAGGGCAGGACCGGATTTCAGCGTGTAATGATCTGTTGCGATAAAAAAGTCCCACAGTCTTTCCTCATCCATGGTATTCACATATGCCTGTCCCTGATCCATGTATTTTCGGGTTTTCCCTGACATAAACGCGATAATAAAGTCCCTGGTGTCCTTGTCCGGATAACTGTTCGCAACCAGATCGAACAGCCTTCCCTGATTTTCGATAACCTCGTCCAAATAGACTTCTGGGTAAGGATGCATCTTGTTCACCTCTTTAATCAACAGAATGAATACGCCTGTGCGATGAAAAAGTCCGCGGAGCCGGATGAAGGGAACAGCCGCAGGGGACAATTGATTCTGCAGAGCAGAAACCGGTTGATCTCATTATAGACTTTCAGTGTACAGGCGTCAAATCCGAATGAAAAAGGCCATTTGTCCGGATCGCTCCAGGATGGTCAATGCACTTGTTTTCTGACAGAGGGTTCGTTACAATACAGGCAAGCGAAAGACAGAACCAGCCGCCGCGGTGGTCCTGTCGTGATTAAATCAAACGGAGGAAACAACCACATGAAACGAACAGAGTATTCATTTCCCTCGGCAACAGGGATCTGTACAATCAATGCGGAAAAGTACTTTCCGGATGAGGGGAAAGCTGAACGCATCCTGGTGATTCATCATGGAATGGCGGAACACAGAGCCCGATATGAACCGTTTATTGAGTTCTTGACGAACCATGGCGTGGCCGTTTACATGCATGATATGGCCAGCCACGGACGCTCCATCGGAGATACGCCCACCGGATGGTTTGGCGAGAAAGAGGGATACAGGAAACTGGTTCAGGATTTTCACACCAACGTCATGCGGGCCAGAACGGAAAACCCGGAGGCTCAGGTGCTGGTGATGGGGCATTCCATGGGCTCGTTTATCTGCCGGCTATATACCGCCGGGTACAGGGAGGATGGAATCCGCGGGGCCATTTACATGGGAACCGGCGGACCCAATCCGGCAGGCACCGCGGGAAAAATGGCTGCTTCCCTGATCGCCCTGATCAAGGGAAAGAAACACAAAAGTGAAACACTGAACAAGCTGGCTTTCGGCACTTATAACAAGGCATTTGAAGGCAGAACACCGTTTGACTGGCTGACAAGGGACAATGCCATTGTGGACCGGTACATTGCGGATCCTCTGTGCGGCTATCTGTTTACCGTGCAGGGGATGCACGACCTGATTGAGGCGAATGGAACGTGCAATACGAAGGAATGGTTTGAGACAGTGCCCAAAACCCTGCCGATTCTGCTGACCAGCGGCGCAATGGACCCTGTGGGTGACTATTCAAAGGGAATCCGTGCGGTGGAAGCGGGTCTCAGAGAGACCGGCCATACAAACGTGACCGTGAAACTGTATGAAAATGCGCGGCATGAGATCCTGAATGAACTGAATAAGGACGAGGTGATGGGGGACCTTCTTCACTGGATGACAGATATCACTGCCTGATTGAAAACCGATGCAAATAGAACGGAAAATAGCGGGATTTCCCTGTCTGGCTGCAGCAGATTGAAAAAAGCAGCGCCGGGGAACGTCCTGCATGGAGGTTATGAAAGAGGAGGGAGAAGATGGGAATTCTGGCGGCGTATATGGTTCCGCATCCGCCGATGATTGTGCCGGGCGTTGGACGAGGACGGGAGACAGACATTCGGGAGACGATTCGGGCGTATGAGCAGGTGGCAAAGGAAATCTCAGCTCTTCAGCCTGAGACGATTGTCATTACCAGCCCGCACGCCGTGATGTATGCGGACTATTTCCACCTTTCACCGGGAAAAGGTGCGCATGGCAGCTTTGCGCGTTTCGGGGATCCGAAGATGGCTTTTTCAGAGACCTATGATCAGGAACTGGTGAGGAAAATTGCCGCACTTGCGGAGGACAGAGGGGTTCCTGCGGGTGTACTTGGGGAGCGTGATCCGGAGCTGGATCATGGTGTTCTGGTTCCGCTCTATTTTATCCGGAAACATCCCGGAAATGCGAAAATTGTCCGGATCGGTCTTTCCGGACTGCCGCTGAGGGAACATTACCGTCTGGGGATGATTATCAGGGATGCCGTCAACACACTGGGGAGAAAGGTTGTTTTTGTGGCCAGCGGGGACCTTTCCCACAAACTGAGGGCGGAGGGACCATACGGGTTTGCGCCGGAGGGACCTGAATACGACAGAAGGATCATGGAGTTCTGCGGATCCGGGCGATTCTCGGAACTGTTTGGCTTTACGGAGACGTTTTGCAGGAAGGCAGCGGAATGCGGCCATCGCTCCTTTGTCATTATGGCGGGTGCTCTGGATGGCCTTGCCGTTGAGGCACAGGCCCTGTCCCATGAGGATGTAACGGGGGTCGGCTATGGGATCTGTACGTTTCATCCCGGGAAGCCGGATGATTCCAGGTGCTATCTGGAGGCGGAACTTGCAAAAGAAAAACGGCAGATGGAGGAGATCCGAAAGCGGGAGGATGCCTATGTCCGTCTGGCCAGGGAGACGGTAGAGAACGTTGTTCGAAACGGCAGATACAGCAATACGGGCCGGAACAAAGCAGCATGGTCATCTGGACAGAATGAGGCCGGTACAGAAAGCGGACAGACTCCGGAAGAACTCAGAAAGGCACGGGCAGGGGTGTTTGTCTCTATCCATAAAGAGGGACAGCTGCGGGGATGCATCGGGACCATCAGCCCGGTTCACGCGAACATCGGAGAGGAAATCAGGTCAAATGCCGTAAAGGCAGCCACGCAGGATCCGCGCTTTGAACCGGTAAGGAAAGAGGAACTGGCGCACCTGACGTATAAGGTGGATGTCCTGATGCCCCCTGAACGCATTTCCGGTCTGGAACAGCTGGATGTCCGGCGGTATGGCGTGATCGTGACAAATGGCATGCGGCGCGGTCTGCTTCTGCCGGATCTGGAGGGCGTGGATACCGTGGAACAGCAGATCCGGATTGCCAGGGAGAAAGCGGGAATCGGTCCGCGGGAAAAGATTGCGCTTGAACGGTTTGAAGTCATTCGTCATGACCCGGCCGGGGAAAAGGAGGAACAGGAGCATGATCTGTAATGTCTGTTTCCGGCAATGCCATTTAAGCGAGGGACAGATGGGCTTCTGTCATGCCCGGGTCTGCCGTGAGGGAAAAGTGATTCCCGCCTGGTACGGGGAGGTTTCTGCTCTTGCGCTGGATCCGGTGGAGAAAAAGCCTCTCAGGCATTTCCATCCGGGCAGTCAGATCCTGTCCGTGGGCAGCCTCGGGTGTAATCTGCACTGCCCGTTCTGTCAGAATCACCGGATAGCAAAACCGTCGGAGGGGGATCGTTTTGTGTGCCGGGCAGAATTGATTTCCCCGGAAGAACTGGCCCATACGGCGCAACGGCTGCGGGATCAGGGAAATATCGGTCTGGCCTTTACGTATAATGAGCCTCTGGTGGGGTATGAATACGTTAGAGACTGTGCCAGAGAAGTTCGCAAACGCGGGATGGTCAACGTCCTGGTTACAAACGGAACGGCAAGCCTTCAGGTGCTTGAGGAAATTGCGCCGTACATTGATGCGATGAACATCGATCTGAAAGGGTTCACGGACGACTATTATAACGAGGTGCTTGGCGGCTCAAGGCAGATGACGATGGAATTCATTGCGGAGGCCGTTAAAATCTGCCATGTGGAACTAACGACGCTGATCGTTCCCGGATTCAATGACTCGCGCCGGGAAATGGTTGAGCTTGCCAGCTGGGTGGCCTCTCAGCCGATGATTTACGGCGGCGGAACAGGGAAGGATATTCCGCTTCATGTTACCCGTTTCTTTCCCCGCTATCATTTTAAACTCCTGAAGCCCACAGAGGTGGAGACCATTTACTGGCTGGCTCATGCGGCCAAGCAGCACCTGCGTCATGTCTATCCCGGAAACTGCTGAGTAAGAAAGGGAAAAATTCCCCGTTGACTTCACTACGTTAAAGTGATATCATACTGATGCTCGAACGAGTAAATCAGATCGCAGCCATGTGGCTGTCAGGAGGAATTAAAATGAAGAAGATTATCGCATTGGTTCTGGCTGTAATGCTTGTGGGCATCTGCTGCGTCGCTTCTGCAGACAAGCTGGCTGAGATCAAGGAAAAAGGAAAACTGGTTGTCGGTGCGAATATCACGTTCCCGCCGTATGAATTCTACTGGACCAATCCCGAAACCGGTGCAGAGGAAATTGCTGGTTTTGACATGATGCTGGCCCGCGGCATTGCCGAGGAACTTGGTGTTGAGTGTGAGATTGCCGATCAGGCTTTTTCCGGACTGATTACCGCCCTGAGCGTGGGTGAACTGGACTGCATCATCTCCGGCATGGCCATTAAGCCAGAGCGGCTTGAGGTTGTTGATTTCTCAGATCCGTACTTCTCCGGCGAACAGATTCTGCTGGTCCGCAAGGAAGATTTTGACAAGTACAAGACCGTTGCGGATATGAAGGGAAAAAAGATCGGCGCGCAGACGGGCTCTCTGCAGGCGGGCATTCTGTCCGAGCAGTTTGCCGAGTCTGAGGAATACATCATTGAAAGTCCTGCTGTCCTCGCTCTGGATCTGGTACAGGGAAATATTGACGGATGGCTGATCACCGATCTCGTTGCCAAGCAGTACATGGTGGCTTATCCGGATACCATGCAGATTTCCGAGGTGCCGGTTGACTATGACAACACGGCCGGAATCGGTGTGGCTGTTCAGAAAGGGGACAATGCTTCCCTGCTTGAGGTCATCAATGCATATATCGCGAAAGTGAAAGCAGATGGAACCTTCGATGGCTGGGTCAATACCTCCGTTGAGCAGTCTGCTTCACTGCTTCAGAAAGCGGAATAAAACGATCTTCTGATCAGACTGGCTGAAGCTCCGTCGCAGGACGGAACTTCAGCTTTTTCCGTAAAGCGGCCCTGCCGCGCAGCGGCAAGGGCTAAAAAAGGAGGGATTTTATGCTCAGCTTCGCCAAGATCTGGGAGATCTTTACGACGAAGTTTCCGGTGTTTATGCAGGGCGTTGGGGTGACGCTGGAACTTGCCTTTTTCACGGTTTTGCTGGGGTCACTCCTGGGCCTGATTGTGGCTATTCTGCGCAGGATCAAGTTTTTGCCTGTACGAATCATCATGAACGTGTATGTGGCATTTATTCGTGGAACGCCGCTGCTGGTGCAGGTCCTGATGATCGTCTATGGTCTTCCTCAGCTGGGGCTGCGTCTGCCCAGAATGACGCTGTGTATCATTGCCCTGGTGATCAACTCGGGTGCCTATATGGCAGAACTGATCCGGGCCGGTCTTCAGTCCGTAGATATCGGGCAGTCTGAGGCGGCGGATTCCCTTGGCATGTCATCCAGCCAGAAAATGCTCTATGTTATTTTGCCGCAGGCAATCAAGGTGACGCTGCCGGCGGTGGGCAATGAATTCATTGCCATTATCAAAGAGTCCTCCGTTCTGTATGCGGTGGGTGTGTATGAGCTGACCTATCAGGCCAATAAATTGGCCTCCGTCAACTATCGCTACCTGGAGACGCTGATTGTGGCTGCTCTGATCTATTTTGTTCTGACTTATGCCATGAGCAAACTGCTGGCACTGCTTGAGGGGAGGATGCGTCGAAGTGAACGAGCCATTGACTAAAAAAACGGTGGATTCCGGCTCACAGACGGAAATCCTGATGGAACTGCGTGATCTCCGGAAAAACTTCGGGAAACTGGAAGTATTGCGGGGAATCAACCTGAATGTGCACCGGGGAGATGTGCTGGTGCTGATCGGGCCCAGCGGAAGCGGAAAGTCGACACTGCTCCGTTCGGTGAATCTCCTTGAAACCCCGACGGCAGGCCAGGTGATTTTTGAAGGAAAAGATCTGACCAGGGCTGGAAAGAATGAACTCTGTCAGATGCGTCAGCGCATGGGAATGGTGTTTCAGCAGTTTAATCTCTTTCCGCACCTGAAGGTGGGGGACAATATTACCATCAGCATGCGGAAAGTCCGCGGAATGGATGCGGCCAAGGCGGAGAAAAAAGCAAAGGATTTGCTGGGACGGGTCGGCCTGCTGGATAAATGGAATGAATATCCCGCGAGACTCTCCGGCGGTCAGAAACAGCGCGTGGCCATCGTCCGTGCCCTGGCCATGGATCCGGATGTGATGCTGTTTGATGAACCCACCAGTGCACTGGATCCGGAGATGGTCGGTGAGGTCCTGGATGTCATGAAACGTCTGGCGTCAGATGGGATGACCATGATGGTCGTCACCCATGAGATGCGCTTTGCCCGGCAGGTGGCTGACTATGTGCTGTTCATTGATGAGGGACAGATCGTTGAGGCAGACCGGCCGGACCGGATTTTTGATGCCCCGCAGCAGGCGCGCACGAGAAATTTCCTCGAGAAAGTGCTGTAAAGTTGGCTGAACCCGGATGGACAGAAAACGGGTAACAGTTTCCGGACAGTCCCCGGGATTTTTGCGAAAACAGAGAAAGGACATGCCGGGCAGCGGCAGCTCAGCTCCGGCAGGACCGGAGCTGAGGAGGAAAAACGATGCTGGATACACCGATAAAAACGCTTGAGGCGTATGTGAATCAGCCCAGCGGCACATTGGACCGCGAGGACGTACAGCGATTTGCGGAGATGGTCGCGGAGGATTTCAGGTCTCTCGGCTTTAACGCCGAATTGATCCCCGGAGAGAAATACGGCCCGAAGCTTCGTGCGACGATTGGTTCGGGGGAGCGTCAGCTGATGCTGATGGGACACATGGATACGGTTTTTCCACATGATATCTGTGTGCCGTTTAAGGATATTGGAAACGGAAAGGCGATGGGCAGCGGCATCATTGATATGAAGGGCGGAGATGTCGTCATGCTCTATGCCCTTAAGCAGGTCCTGCCGAAACTGGATCTCAGCAAATACCGGCTCTGCGCACTGCTGAATCCGGATGAGGAGATCGGCTCACCGGAAAGTCATGACCTGATTCTGGAAACGGCGAAACAATCGTTTGCCGCCCTGTCCTTTGAACCCTGCGGTGAAAACGGACGTCTGACATGTGCCCGCAAGGGCGTGACCTCTGTTCGGGTCACCTGTAAGGGAATTCCGGGACACTCGGGGGCAAAGTATCTGGAATGTGCCAGCGCGATTCAGGCACTGTGTGCCCTGATTACCGAGCTGTATACGCTGCGGGATGATGCCAGGGAAATCTCTTTCAATGCCGGCATCATTCGCGGGGGACCCGCGGAGAATGTGGTTGCGGCCGAGGCGGAATGTGCCTGCGAGTTCCGCTATTTTGATGAGTCGCTGAAAGCATCGCTGATGGAACGGATCCGGGAAATCTGCGCGAAAGAGCCGGTACCTGGCGTCACCACATCCATTGCTTTTGGTGCCAGTCATCCGGCAATTGATCTGAATGAGAAGAGCCGGGAACTGCTGGATCTGGCCCTTTCCATTGCAAAGAAGCAGGGACGTTCGCTGCATCATGAGAAGACAGGCGGGGCAGGGGATATTTCGATTGCCGGACAGGCAGGCATTGGTGTACTGGATGGCCTCGGCCTGATCGGCACCGGAATGCACCGGACGGATGAAACGGCGTTCCTTGACAGCCTTCCGAAACAGATTGAGCTGGCAGCAGAACTGATTCAGACCATCTGTGTCTGAGACGTGTTCATAAAGAAGAGCCTCTTCACGAACTGAATCGTGAAGAGGCTCTTTAATGTCTGACGTATTCTCTGCCCTGAAACCAGGGTTAACAGAGGATTTGATGGAATTGTTAATTCCGGAAGGCTTTGCCAAGATCGGTGAGATAGGCATTCTGCTCGGCACGGAATGCTTCCTCAGCGGCAGCATCCGGCTTGAACGGACTGGATTCAATCCATTCAAGCTGCGCTCTTCCGCGGGGCGTTTTAATGACGACCTGGGTGTATACGGGACCAACCATGAGCAGGTGAAGGGCTTCCTCATCGGAGAGCAATCCGCTGGTGAGGATGCCAAGAGTATCGAAGATGGTGTCATTGGCAATTGGCCCGATGATGACATCCGCGGAGAGGGAATCGGGATATCCGCGCCGGTTGTTGAAGATATAGGAAAACCACTCGGTATCTCTTGTAAACCGAACCACCTCGAGATGGTCGGTGTTTAATCGGTATACATTGATCACAGGGGTGGTATCTTTGGATGAAAGTGTCCAGCGCCTGGCAAAGGCATGATCCGGTGTCATGTAGAATCCCTGACCGAAATCGGCATTTTTCCTGCCGTGGTAGATGTCGGGATTTTGAATTTCAGTTAGACCGGAATGGTAAAGAATCACAGCCGGATACCTCCTGGGAATGGGCAGTCAGGGGTCAGGTTTTCTTAAAAAAGCGGAAGCGGATCAGTGCCGTATTCTTTCCAGTATTTCACGGGCAGATTATTGGTTTTTACGTAATCCTGGAGGAACTTGAGATGCACTTCCTTAAACCGGGCGGAGGAGGCATCGCTTGCTTCGGCGAACGCTTTTTCAAGCTCCTCGTCACCGCTGCAGAAACGCTGAATATCTTTTATATAATCGTCTCCGCTGTCAGCTTCATCGACCTTAACAACGGTCCATGCGTCATCTTTCTTTTCGAGGTCCATAATGGCAGGACGTTCGCCGCCTGAAATCAGTTCAAGCATATCCTCACCTCTGGGGGCGTAATTGAATACCCAGAAGGAACCGATTACGCGCATATGTGTATCATCCACGGTTTCTGTTTTGAGAACAATCGGGCAGGGAACGGTGACTGAATTGTCCTCAAGCAGGAACGTCTTGCCATTTTCAACGGTTTCAGCGCAAACGGCAGCGAGAACAGGATCATCCCCTGTATAGGTAAAGGGAGGGAGAGCCTTCAGTGATTCGGCAAAAGCCAGTCCAAAGCAGAACAAAGAGAGAAGGGTGATCAGAATAAGAAATTGCTTTTTCATTAGGAGTACTCCTTTCGTGAATGTATGATTTTGCGAGCAATGAAAAATACAGAGTGATTATCCGAAGCTGAGTATAGCATGATACAAATCAAAAGGAAAGTCATGATTGTGCACAGACCGGATTCAAAGTGTTTCAAAGTGTTTTCATCGAACGGAAGGGGTGCTATTGTCTGGTTTCTTACGAGTTTGAGCAATCCGCCAGTCTCAAAATACAAAGTTCTGCTTTTGATGCAAACCATGTTTCTGTATCACAAATACGATCAGTCATATCCGAGCAGTTAACTGACAGTCGTGTAAATACATGACGATGCCGCGCGACGATCGTAAGGCCTCGTGCGAGCCTGCTCCGGCAAAGGACCAAACCTTCGGATGACATGTTCCAATTAGTCAAATGAATCAAAGCGAGATAAGAGGCAATAAGTGGCTTGATGAGAACTTCACTTGCAGGACAATCGCTTTTGTAAGGAGATTTGGAAACATTTGAAACAGTTTCGGATGGGGAGGAGTGAGATAAGATGAGGCTGCTTTTTTGAAAGAAAAAAATTGTTGACAATAAATATAGGAACTGCTATAATTCCAAATGTTGAAGGAAATTCTATCAGAACTTTTATCTCTCTGGTTTCTTCGGATTTTATAAGGTCGCATGGCTCAGTTGGTAGAGCACATCGTTCACATCGATGGGGTCACAGGTTCGAGTCCTGTTGCGACCACTTGAGGAGCTGTACCGAAAGCGCTCGAATGCTTAGACAGCGTTGCAGGGGCAACAATGGAGAGAAAGTCAGCGGTTTTCCGTGAACAGAGAAGGCCATTGATGCCTCGTCATCCTCATTGATCATTTAGATGCTTTCCTTGTTTAACTGAAATTAGCATCAAAGATTATCTCGTGAAAGGAAGTATGTAACATGAACAATATCGTAGGCGCAATGTTCGCTCAGGAGGCTGAAGCACGCGAGGCTATGGCTGCTCTGGCCAAGACTCCTTCGATCAATGGTACCACTATTTATCAGATGTCTCTGGTAAAGCGCGTTAATGGTGAACTGAAGCTTTGCGACAACTTCACCTCTGATCAGCTCAAATCCGATGAGACCGTTAAGGGCGGACTGATCGGCGGACTGATCGGTATTCTGGGTGGACCTCTGGGCGTTCTGCTTGGTGGCGCTGCCGGCGGTCTGCTGGGCAATGCAGTGGACTCTGACAACAAGACTGACAGCAAGACCCTGATTGAGCAGGCAGCTCAGAAGCTCGAAGAGGGCGACATGGCGCTGATTGCTGTCGTTGAAGAGGCAAAAGAAGAGATTCTTGACCACATGCTGGTGAAGTACAACACCGTCGTCATTCGTTATGATGCTGAGGTTATCGCCAAGGAAGTCGAAACAGCCAAGAAGGTTCAGGAAGAAATGGCTGCTCAGGCTCGCGAGAAGCTCCGTGAGGCTGAGAAGAAATAAGCCAAATCAGAGGTTTTATTCCTGAGTACTTATTGGGATAATTCTTCCATTATCAGGACAGAGGGAACGTGTGTTCCTTCTTGTCAGGGATATTTCGTTCCCTCTGTCTTGTTCTTATCAATACCATAATAGTTCGGATATTAAATCGAATAGGTCGCATGGCTCAGTTGGTAGAGCACATCGTTCACATCGATGGGGTCACAGGTTCGAGTCCTGTTGCGACCACCACAAATCCTTGAAAACACTACGTTTTCGAGGGTTTTTCATTTTCTCCGGAAGCTGATAGGATCATTTTGGAGAGTCCAAAATGAGCGGAATCCATCATGCCGTTCACATCGAAAAACAGATGATTTACGAACGATGTATTCTTCTCCCCTGCCCGGAGGGGTGTTCAAAATCCGGAGTGTTCACCGTCTTACATAACAAAGCGCCTGCCTCTTGAGATACACGCGTCGGTGTGGCTCAAGTGACAGGCACTTTGTGTCGAGGTGAACG
>JAGAHV010000011.1:0-4127 GCA_017626895.1 Clostridia bacterium
AGGGCTTCCTCAAGGGGATAGGGACTGGGGCCGCCGGCCAGGTAGTCCTCCATGTCAAAAAGGATGGAAGCGATGGCAAACTCATCCTGGATCGTGTCCGGGGCAAGTTCGGCGGTAAAGGTGCGCCGCCTGTCGCGAAGCACCTGGGTGTCCAGACAGCGGTAGCGTTCGGGGAGGACGGGGGTAAGGGAGAGGCGTTTCGGTTCATTCTGCTGATCCAGATACAGAAGCTGACAATCGCTCCATTCGCCCCGGGTGCCGCGGACACAAAGATGACGGGTGCGAATGTAGGAACGGTACTGAACCGGGCAGAAATCGTAAATGGCCTGCTTGCCGGACCTGAAGGCAATATGAACGGTGCTGCGCATGCCAGTATTGGTCCGCCCGTCCCAGAAAGCGCTGTTTCTTGAATCAGTGTCGACATAATCCGAGGAAAAGCATGTCCCGTGCAGCACGAACGGTTCTGACTTCCCGTCAAGCAGTGCCCGGCGGATAAGGCTCATGGCATGGTAGTCATGCAGCAGGGAGATGTACATGGAGGCGGGAGCGCCGATGAGGCCCTGCCGGACAAGGTCCAGTCCGGCGGCAAGAAGGGGCTGGCGGTGATACTGCTCGCAGCAGACAATCCGGTCCCCCTGCAGGTGACGGTTCCACAGCCGGGTCAGTTCCTCGGGGGTGTCCCCGACCGGTGTTTCCGCGACAACGGGAATCCCCCGGTCAAGCCATTCCTCCGTGACCTTTGCGATATTGGCCCGGTCGACGGCAATGACGGCAAAGTCCGGCCGGAACGGAATGTCATCCGCATGCCAAAACGCTTCAAGCCCGGTCTGCGTGTGCATGAGGCTGGCCTTTTCCTGTGAGCGGCACAGGTAGACGGCCCGGAAAAGGTCCGGATACGTCCGGGCGACTCTGGCATAATACTGGGAACGGTAACCGGATCCGACAATGACAAAGGACAGCAATGGACATCCCTCCTCTTTTGTGGGCCTCAATGTTGGTCTTATGCCGGACCAGCTTGGATCTGGTCCAAATTTGATTTACTGTCGCTGCGCGACAGGGCCACTCTTTTGCAGTGGCAGGCCAACTTTTTCTGGGTAAACTCTGCTCCGATTGTATATGAGTTTTTCTTGATTTTCCGCTGAAATTGAACTATAATTTGGACGAATTACGGAATTTTCAACAGTAAAGGAGGGGAAAAAATGCAGCCGGAGAAATATTTGGATGAACGTGGGACGGAATGCGTGCATGCCAATACGATGCTCCGCCCACAGAGCTTCTCAATGTCCGGCAATCACTGTCACAGCTGCTATGAACTGTATTTTGTGGAAAACGGGGAATGCTGTTTCCTGATTGAGGATAATATTCATGATCTTCATGCGGGTGACTTTATCCTTGTCCCGCCGATGGTGCTGCACTATACACGGTATCCATCCTCCTCCTGCCGGCGCACGGTCATCTTTTTCCGTCTTGAGGATGTGGACAGTGACGTGCAGAAACATATGCCGGATCCGGAACACTTTTTTACGGAGCCTCAGATTTTTCAGGTGCCGGCCGCTTACCGGGAACAGATTTCCGGGTGCCTCAGGCACATGCTCTCAGAGGAGAAAATCAATGATACCCGCTCTGAACTGCTGCGGAAATTCTATCTGCAGGGCCTTCTGCTGCTTTGCAGCCGCGTCTGTCTGTTCCTGCAGGGCCTGCCGGACCAGATCCATACGACGGATCAGCAGATTCTCGAGGCGGCCCGGTACATCAGCGGACCCTATATGGACATGATCACCACCCAGGATGTGGCGCAGGCGGTCGGGTTCAGCCCGAACTATCTGAGCCGGAAATTCCGGCAGCTGACGGGCATCGGACTGCATGAGTATCTGGTTTTTATCCGGCTGCATCATGCGGCACAGGAACTGCTGTCGACCACGGATTCCATTACCACCATCGCCATTCGCTGCGGTTTTTCAGACAGCAATTATTTCAAGGATTCGTTTAAGAAAAAGTACGGCGTTACCCCGAGAAATTACCGGAAAATGAGCTGATCCCGGGTGGTCCGGGGCGGCTTTGCCGCAAAGCGGCAGACTGGAACAATCAGATCTCAGAAAAAACCAACGTTGGGTCCCGGGAGGACACGGATATGCATTTTACCAAAATGGAAGGGCTCGGAAACGATTATATCTATGTCAGCCTTTTCACGGAAAAAGTGGAAAAGCCGGAGAAACTGGCCGTGCGCATCTCGGACCGGCACTTTGGCGTGGGCAGTGACGGCCTGGTGCTGATTGCCCCCAGCGAAACGGCGGATGTGCGGATGATCATGTACAATGCCGACGGGTCGAGAGGAAAAATGTGCGGCAACGCGGCCCGGTGCGTCGGCCGGTACGTCTATGAGCGCGGACTGGTGCGAAAGGAAGATCTGCGGCTTGAGACGGACTCGGGAATCAAGTCCATTCACCTTCACGTGCAGGATGGCCGGGTAAGGGAGGCAACGGTGAACATGGGGGCGCCGGTTTTTGACCGGAAGCAGATTCCCTGTACCCTGAGTGATACAGGGAAAAGCGTTCCGGTCCTTCTGGACGGCCGGGAATTCTTCGTGTCGCCGGTGAGCATGGGAAATCCGCATGCCGTGGTTTTCCTCGATGATTCACTGGACACGTTTGACCTTGCGCATTACGGACCGCTGCTGGAACAGTATCCGGCCTTTCCGGAAAAGACCAATGCGGAGTTTGTCAACGTGATTGATCCGGGCCATCTTCGGATGCGCGTCTGGGAGCGGGGAAGCGGGATTACCATGGCCTGCGGAACAGGAGCCTGTGCCTGTGCAGCTGCCGGGACAGCCAACGGCCTCACCCGGCCGGATGTCTGTGTGTCTCTTGACGGCGGTGACCTGCTCATTTCCATCCGTGAGGGACAGGTATATATGACCGGACCGGCAGCGTTTGTCTGTGACGGGGAATATCCGGCACAGGAGTGAATGCCGGACAGCCGGCGTTCGGGATGGAGCACAATTTAATTCAGCATTCTTTTCCCTTTGGGAAATGAATAGAAAACCGCCTGAAGGCAGATGCCGGATGACGGGTTCAAAAAAGGAAGCGTAAAACATATGATCTATTATTCTCTCGCGTTTGTTGTCCTCCTTATCGGCTTTATGGTTTATGGCCGGGTGACAGAGAAGATTTTCGGACCGGATGACCGGAAGACGCCGGCCATGACCATGAATGACGGCGTTGACTGTGTGCCAATGAAGCCGTGGAGGGCATTCCTGGTACAGCTGCTCAATATTGCCGGAACGGGACCGATTTTCGGACCCCTGATGGGTGCCTGCTTTGGACCGGTGGTGTTCCTGTGGATTGTCCTGGGGTCAATCCTCGGCGGTGCGGTTCATGACTTTATGTGCGGAATGATTTCCTCGCGGCATGGCGGGGATTCCATTGCCGAACTCTCGGGCATTTATCTGGGAAATGTGGCACGGTGGGTCATGCGGGCATTTTCCGTGGTTCTCCTGGTCCTGTGCGGAACGGTGTTTGTCAACAGTCCTGCGGCGCTGCTGGCGGATCTGACTCCGGATTTCCTGAATGTGGATGTCTGGGTCGCCATTATTCTCATTTACTATGTCGTGGCGACCCTGTTGCCCATTGACAAGGTCATTGGCCGGCTTTATCCTGTCTTCGGGGCAATTCTGATCATCATGGCGCTGAGCGTCATGGGCGGAACGATTGCGGGCGGAAATCTGCCGGAGTTCAGTCTGAAGAACCTGCATCCGGAAGGACTGCCCATCTGGCCGTACATGTTTGTCACCGTTGCCTGCGGCGCCATTTCCGGCTTTCATGCCACGCAGTCACCCATGGTGTCCAAGTGTATTACCCATGAGAAATACGGACGGGTCATTTTCTACGGCGCGATGATTGCCGAGGCCGTGATTGCCCTGATCTGGGCGGCAGCGGGAATTGCGCACTACGGCTCGACCGCGACGCTGAATGAGACGCTTGCCAAACTGGGCCAGTCCGGAACCGTGTATGATATCTGTCTCAACATGCTGGGGCCGGTGGGCGGTATTCTGGCCATTATCGGCGTGGTTGTCTGCCCGATTACCTCGGGAGATACGGCGTTCCGGAGTGCCAGGCTGATTCTTTCGG
>JAGAHV010000108.1:0-2214 GCA_017626895.1 Clostridia bacterium
CCCGGAAGCGCCCGCGCTCCAGGCTGAAGGTGACAAAGGCTTCGGCCTCGGTCTTAAAGAAGCGGTCGAGCTTTGAGATCTTTTTGGTGGCGTAAGCTCTCAGATCTTCAGAGGAATCCATTCGTTTCTCAGCGAAGGTAAACTTCATATCTGGCAACTCCTTTCCGAGGGAACAATCCCCTCGTTCATATCTTAACATATTTTCAGCCGAAAGAGAAGAGAGAATTTCATTTTTAGTGAAAAAATAACAAAGTCCCAACAATCATTTCCCTGCAATAGTAAAACATCTTGAACCACTTGCCAAATGCCCCGAAATGGGATAAAATACAATATTATTAAAACTTAACGGAGAATACTATGCAGCAATCTGAATTCGGCTGTCTCTACATCGTTGCGACCCCGATCGGGAACTCCGCGGATCTCTCTCCCCGGGGGAGAAAGATTCTGGAAGAAGCGGATCTAATCGCCGCGGAGGATACACGGCGATCTATGGTTCTGCTCAATAAGCTGGAGATCCGCAACCGCCTTGTGTCAAACCATAAGTTCAACGAGCATGGGAAAGCCAGCTGGTTTGTACAGCAGATGCAGGAGGGAAAAAACGTCGCCGTCATCACTGATGCCGGTACGCCCTGCATCTCCGACCCCGGAAACGAGCTTATCAAGGCCGCTATTGACGCCGGAATCCGTGTCGTCGGTATTCCCGGCTGCTGTGCCGCGGTGAATGCGCTTTCTGTCTCCGGCTTCGATCTGAGCACCTTTGCTTTTCTTGGATTCTTCCCTCGGGAAAACGCCGAACGTGTCAGGATTTTGGAGCTGATGCGTCAGGACCGATCCACGAAGACCTTTGCTCTCTATGAATCGCCCAAACGCATTATGAGCTTTGTGGATTTCATGATTGACGCAGGCGCCCGGTGCAGCCTCTGCCTGATGAATGACATGACGAAGCTGCATGAGATGAGTTTCCGCGGGACACCGGCTCAGGTGAAAGAACAGCTGCTCGGAAAAGGCAATTATGAAAAAGGGGAGTATGCCGTCGTCCTGGAACTGGAGGAGGACTATCGGTATCAGAAGCAGGAACATGTTGTCTCCCCGGAGGCCATGCTGGTCGAGGCCATGATGGCCGGTCTGGATGTGAAGAGCGCGATCGCGGCCCTGATGGAGGACCGGAACAACTCCTACAGCAAAAACGAACTGAAAGCGGCATCTCTGCACCTGAAGAAGCTGTTCGGAGAGAAGTAAACTGACTAACAGTTATTCTTTCTGCATAAATACGTATCTCCCTGCGGAAGCTGGGAGACGACCAGGCTTGGAAAACGAATCCCTATTTCAGAAAGAGGTTAAGAGAACATGGAAAACAAGAGGCCAAGCGGGCACAGAAAAAACGTCAGCGGGACAGGAAAATCCGTATACCGCCGGGGCGAAGGACTGGGGACCGGGCCGGTTACCAACAGCAGACCCGATAACTTCGGCTCGAACACCCAGAGCATCCATGAGACCGGACGAAGAACCTCCGGCCGGAACGTGAAGCGTGGCGGGGGCGCCCTGTCGCTGCTTGCCATCGTGGCGCTGCTGCTCTTCGGCGGCGGAAACCTACTGGGGGGGGAGACGGACAGTTACACCTATACCACTCAGACACCTGCGCCCACGGCATATGTCAGCACATCAACACCCACGCCCCGCCCGAGCGCGACACCGAGGCCCACTGCCACACCTCGGCCGACCACCAACATCGATTTTGGTATCTCGCCGTCCAGCTTCCAGAACATTTCGGGCGGAAGCAACGAAACGCAGGCTGCCAATACGAATACCGCTGCCGTGGATCCTTCTGTTACGGAAGGGGCCCGCGACAAACGGACCGTCATACGCGGGGACGGCAACGACAAGGTCACCATCATGATCTATATGTGCGGCACAGACCTTGAATCCCGCAGCAGCATGGCCACGAAAGACCTGGTGGAAATGACCAAGGCGAGACTCTCCAATAATGTCCGCATCATCGTTTATACCGGCGGCTGCGCCCGTTGGAACAACTCCGTGGTTTCTTCTGACCGGAACCAGATCTATGAAGTGAAGAACGGGGGCCTGGAACGGCTGGCGGCGGACATGGGCAATTCGTCCATGACCGACCCGAAGATCCTTGCCGGCTTTATCCAGTGGTGCTCGCTTCGTTATCCCGCGAACCGAAATGAGCTGATCCTCTGGGACCACGGCGGC
>JAGAHV010000109.1:0-32394 GCA_017626895.1 Clostridia bacterium
AATTCGGCATGGCATCGGAATCTTACGTTTCTTCTCCGCATGCGTATTCCTCTCATACATGTATTCCCGAATCGGTTCCGCAAGGTACAGCAAAAGTCGGATCAGAAGCTTGATGGATCACTTGATCTATGCTTCTACAAAAAATGATCCGGCATTCATCCCGAAACACGAAAGCCAGACCATTATTTTTCTTTGACAACAAGATGACTTTTCAGACATTCGGGAAAAGAATCGACCCTTCTCAGGAACAGGTACAACAGATTGTATACAGTTTAGCCCTCAGCCAGCCCATAGTCTTTCAAAAGTTTCTGCATATAGTTCGGATCTTTTGTTGCCTTCTCTACATCCTTGCCCTTTCCCAATGAAAAAAGCTTTGCAGACAGCTGTGTAATTTCGTTTCTGCCTTCGTTTCTGCCTTTTTCTTCCCTCTCATCCCCATACTCTTTTACAGCTAATTCCTGATTAAAAAGCTCAATCATGATATTGACAACCTCCTTTTCCCGCTCTTCCAGATACTTCTTCAGAACATTCCGATCCCGGCAGATCCGGATTGTTTCTAACGCTGCTTCCCTAACTCTGCCGTACTTTTTAATCTGTTCATCCATCACGTGGCAGAAGATAATGTACTGGCCGATAATGTCATCGGGCACAGCTGACTGCAGAAGAAATCTTTCACGCACATCCGGTGCCGGATGCATTTCGGAAGTGGCTTCCGAAGCTTGACATCGATGTGATTGCGGATGACGGTTTTCCGCTGCCGCAGTGGAGTAAAGAAGCACATCTCGAGTTTATGGACGAGGCAGGAATTGACTATACGGTGTTTTCTATGCCGACACCGCATATTCATCATGGCGACGATGCGCTTTCTCTACAGGCGGCGACAGAGATCCACGATGAGCTGGCTTTGCTGAAGTCTGACCGTTTCGGCTGGACAGCCTGCCTGCCGCTGCCGTATGTGGACGGCAGCATTGCCGAGATCCGGCGCTGCATGGCAAAAGGCGCGCTGGGTGTGAAAGTGCCGACAAACGCCAACGGAGTATACCTTGGTGATCCGGCCCTCGACCTGGTGATGGAGGAGCTGGATCGGCAGCACGCCCTGGTCATCATCCATCCCTGTAGGGCAAAGGAACGCCCGGCGAATTGTATCACCGGAACGGTCGCCGCTATTTATGAATACCCGACTGATACAACCCGCGCTGTGCTGAACATGATCGCGAATCGGATTATGAGGCGATTCCCCAATATCCGTTGGATCGTTCCGCACTGTGGCTCCTTCCTGCCGTATATGCTGCAGCAGTTCTCCGGCGTCTCCGCCATTCTGGCCTCCATGGGGATGATGGAAACCGTGGATGCGAAGGCGGAGTTTGAAAAGCTGTCCTTCAATATCGCCGGTGATCCGGAACCGGTGGCGCTGGAGATGCTGAGGATGGTCGCAGCGGACGATCATATCGTGTTCGGCAGTGGCTTCCCGCATTCCCCGGCAAAGGTGATCCTGATGAAGAAAAAACATTTCGACGGGAACGCCAAATGGGACGGGCTCAGGGAGCGAATCTACAGCGGAAACGGGCTTGTAAAGGTAAATTGCGAGGGAAAATGACATGCAATATGAGGCGCGTCACGTCCATATTTCAGTTTGACAAATTGACCAATGGTCCAGAACCCACTGGACAATTCATATAGGGATACCGGATAAGTTGCAAGGTTTCGTCCGGTTTAAACCATCCGACATCCTGGAATTCATCCGATACGAATTCCTTTCCGCTGACATACCTGCACCTGATTTCAAATTACATCTTCCGGGTACTTTGCATCAAAGGTTTCTTCCCTGGTACTGTACTGTGACAACGTAAACAGTTTTATTCTGCTCATCGATCTTGAATATCACCATATAATTGTCAATCAGCAGTTGCTTATAGCCTCTTCCGGCATATTTCCCAACCTGACGGTCCTGATGTGCGGACGGAAAAGAGTCCAATGATTCAATAGCATCCCAGATTCTGTCTGTTTGGCTCTTTGCATTATCCGGAGCCAACTTTTCCAAGGCAATATACGCGTAGATGCTGTCGATATCCCGAAAGGCTTTGGGATATAACATAACCTTATACTTTTCCATAGTAATTTCCGTTCAATCTGGCTTTCGCATCATTCAGAGAAATTGGAGCGGCGCCTTCCGCAACCTCAGCTTCAGCCTCATAGATCGCTTGATCAATTCGATTGATTTGAGCAAAACGTTCATACAACTCCGCACTCATAACAACCAGATCGCTGTATCCGTTTTTTGTGATGAAAATAGGCTCTTGTATTTTGTGCGCAATTTCAGATATTTCGCTTGTGTTTCTTAAATCTCTGATTGGCATAATCGTAGGCATAATCAAAGCATCTCCTTTCACGGCATTATTGTAGCATAATTATGCTGCACTGTAAATGCCTTGCGACGAAAAATCAAAAATAATTCCGCCTGTCCGGCGTTTTTTAAGTCTTTTACAAATTATCCGATATTATTGACTATTCCTGTCTTTTGCATTGCGAAAGAAGGTATAATCGGCATCTTTAAGCAGACGAAAGACAACGTAACGGCTAAATGACAGTATCAATAACGCATGAGTCATCTTCCCCTGAGAGTAAGTCATGTTTGTTTAGCTGTCATGTATATTTCTATGCTGAGCGAGAATTGATTTGAAGATACTATCGTTGTAGTGATCGATAATATCGTTTTATTTGTAAAAATCCATAATATGCCGGACAGGCGGAAAAAAATTTTTCCTGGAGTTCCGAAAAGCATTTTGTCTCCAGAACCGTAATTTTGCATTCGTGTCTCATTCGGTGTTGCCTCCGTTTCAATTGTCTGGGAACTCTTCGTTTTCCCCGGGCTGAAAGGTCTCATCCGTCTGAAACCGGTCATACGGAAAGAACTTCGCCGCAGGAGGAGACCTGTGAAAGGACTCCGTCTTTCACCCGGTATGCCTCGCCCCGCAATTCCTCCTTGCCCTCATCAATAAACAGGTAGGTTCCATCCGGAATCGCGTAGAATGATTTCCCTGCGCTGTCCGGGCAGGCAATGTCCTCATAGATTCTCAGGCCATCCAGAACATCATCTTTGTTTTCCTGATAGTGTGGCAGCAGATTTGTTTTCGTCAGATTCAGCCCGGTCAGAAACCGTTGATAATCTGGATCAACAGCTTCGCCCTCTTCTTCCGGCTGCGCATACACCAGTTCCGCGCTGTTCATGCTTCCGGCGCTTATTCCAATGACGACGCCCTGAAAAACCGACAGCAAACCGCGCAGGTGTATCCTGTCAAGGAACCGGTTCTGGGTCGGCACATGTCCGCCGGAAAGAATCAGCAGATTCGATTCACGGACCAGATTCGCCGCCATGGAGGCATTTCTGCCATCCAGTATATGGAAACGTTCAAAGCCAAAGCCCGCCTCTTCAAGCATTTCTCTGGTAAGCGAGGAATAGTAATCTGTTTTCTCCGGGTCATCCGGGTCGGAACAAACAACCAGTGCCCGGCAGGGGGCCGGGAAATGCTTCCGCAGTTCATCTGCAAAACGATTGGCGGAATTCAGTTTTCCAGTATCAGGATCGTCCATTCTGCTCGTCAGGAAACAAATCATACCTGTCCTCATTATGAATCATCTTTGGGTCTTTCTGCTTCGATGCTTTTCTGGTACTCATTCCGAGTAAGGCGACGCTTCACATCTGCCTGGTCGGTTATGAACCGCAGTCGGATCTTTCGGCGCCGCAGCTTTTCAGTACTTATACTTAACAAATCGACGCTTCGCGTCGGCCCAGTCTTCTATGTTCCGCGGTATGGTCATTCGGCCTCGATGCTTTCCAGTTATTCATTCTCAGTAGAACGATGCTTCGCATCGGCCCGGTCGGTTATGACCCGCAGTCGGATCTTTCGGCCTCGGTGCTTTCCTGGTACTCATTCTAAGCAAAACGATGCTTCGCATCGGCCCTACCACACAAACGGAATCACCTTATACCTGACTCTGTTTTTGTATTCCCTGTACCCTTCCAGTCCGTTTTCAAGAACTACCTCTTCATTGCGGATCCGTCCCGCGATAATAGGAAGATACGCCAGCGAAATGACAAAGGAGAAAGGAGACCCCAGCACCAGCGGCATGGAGAGAAACAGGAACAATGTAACCATGTACATCGGGTGACGGACGATGCCGTACAGCCCGGTATCGATCACCTTCTGGTTTTCCTGCACTTTCACCGTCCGGGACAGCCACACATTCTCCCGCAGCACCTCCGCATACAGCGCGTAGGCAAACAGGAACAGGCCTGCTGCTGCCCAGGATACCCAGGCCGGCAGCACCATCCACCCAAACCGGACATTCAGTCCCGCCACAACAAACACAGCCAGGAACATCAGCCCGCTGAGCAGAATTACCGTTTTCTGTTCAGACTGCTCCTCTCTGACATCAAGCCGCCTCCTCAGAAGATCCGGGGACTTTATCAGCATGAACAGTCCGGCAATGAACATCGGAATGAAGAGGATCCCCATCAGAAGCCACCCCTGCCAGTACGCAAACGTGCCGGCCGGCAGAAACAGCAGCAGCCCGACAACGAGCACGCCGCCCAGGAATTTCATCATCGCCTGTCTGAACAGATACATGTCCATTTCACGTTCCTCCCACAGCCAAATTGGACTGTTTTTACGGTTCGCTTTTCTCCTGCCAGAGAACCCCATGCGCATGGCTGATGCAGAGATTATCCTTTCCGCAGGACAGCGTACTCAGCAGCTCCTCATCCCTGCCGGTCACGGTTCTCTGGATAACGCTCTTTGTCTCACCGTCTTTTTCCACGGTTTCAAGAAGCAGATACGCTGCCTCCGTCAGCGGGACAATCTGATCCGGCACGGTACCGGGCAGGAATGTTTCACTTTTCAGCAGCTCATGTGTATCGCTGAATTGCAGCAGACGGATTTCAACCGGTTCACGAACCGCATCTATCTGAACCGTGACCGTCATGACATCCGTGATTTCCCTGCCATGTTCCATGCCTTTACGCTCATCCCGGATGGTCTGACCAACCGACGACCCCGGAGGATTCATGTCGGCATTTACGGCCATGAAATCCCCGGGCAGGGCATATACCTGTCCGGAGAGCGCCATCATGACGGGGTTGCAGAAAAAGCGCATCTCCTCCGGGCCGGGAACAACGCTCATAACCGCATTGATCTGAATGGTTCTGCCCTCATCCTCTATCTCAAAATCAACGGCTGTGAACCCGTCATCCACATTTGAAACGATGCGGCCATTGTCCCCGGATTCATCCGGAAAGGGAAAACAGAGAAGACGGAGCCCTCTGACCTCCCCAAAGACCACTTCCGGGTCACTCTCCGGCTCTGTTTGCAGACTGGCCGGCAATTGTCCTGATTCGCCCGTACAGGCAGACAGCGGTTCCGTGGTAATCAGCAGCCCGATCAGACGGGATCCCTCTGACAGCTCCGCCGGAAGCGCCTGTTCGGATACAGCTGATGAGGCCACCAGCAGGAGCAGGAGCAGGAGCAGGATAACCCCAAACCTCTTCATTCCCCGGTTCACTTCCCTTCAACCGCACCCTGCCAATTGGCATTGTCGCCTTTCCGGTGCGCATTTCTGAAATCATCGCACGGTTTTGTCACGCTTTCTCTGTTGCTTCTCCGTACACCCGGACGAAATGCCGGCTGAAGGCCCGGATTTTCTCCATTGCCTCCTCTGTTTTTTCCGGTTCCCGGTCACACAGGTGAATCAGCGCGGAGATCGGCGTTGTGTAGGCAAAAGCCAGCATGGCGGGATCATCGCGGCGAATCAGTCCCTTGTCCATCATCCCGCTGAACACGGGGGTAAACATCTCCGTGAGACCGGTCAGAAAATGCTTTGTCGCCAGATCCCGTGCACGCTCATCCCGGAACTGTTCAATGGAAAGCAGCCGGCGCGTCATAACGATCAGATTGTCATGAACGGTCACATGAACCATCTGCATGGTCATCTCCACCAGCCCCTCAAGAGATTCCGGCACCGGGGGCACATGCTCCGCCGAGCCGAAGCGCTCCCCGTAATAAGCAATCATCCTGTCCAGCAGGGCATTCCAGACGTCTTCCTTGCTCTCGTAGTGTTTGTAAATGCCGGATTTGACCAGCCCGAGAGAGGCAGACAGTTCCCGGATATTGGTTCCTTCATATCCTTTTTGCGAAAACAGCTCCAGTGCCGCTGTCAGAATTCGCTCCTTCGTATCTCTTGACATACATACCTCCAAAAAGCAGTGACCACCCGATCACTATTATAGTGAACGGATGGTCACCTGTCAATTCATTCATGATTCATTTTTGACTGCGTTCAGGTCTTCGCCGTCACAAAGCAGCGAAAAAGCCGTTCACGTACCTGTATCAAGGCCCGGTTACCGGATCCTGAAATGGTTTTTCCGGCAGCTGATCAGGCCTTCTTTCTGCATTTTACCCAGTTCTTTCGACAGCGCGCTGCGTTCCAGATTCAGATAATCCGCCAGCTGCTGACGGTCAAAGGGGATATCGAATTCCCGGCTGCATTTCTGCAGCGAAACGGAATTGAGATAGGCCATCACCCGGCCGCGGATCGTCTTTGGCGCGGTATGGAACCCCCGTCTGGAAAGAGACAGGTTTTTGTGCATGGAAATGGTCAGCAGATTCTGGATGCACTTCAGCGCCCAGGGTTCCAGACGGCTGTTCGGTTCCCGAATCCGGCCACACTTCAGAAAAAGAATCCGGCAGTCCTCGTTGGCCGTCACATCCACAAGCATTGGTTCCTGCCCGAGCAGCGCATAGGTTTCAGCAAACACCTGGCCGCGGCCGACATGACTGATAATCGTCCGGTTTCCCCAGGCATCCGTGCTCTCAATGGTGACGCTGCCCTCCAGCACAAGCCCTATTCTGTCCGTAATCGTGCCGGCCATCAGGAGTATCTCACCCTTTTTAAACCGCTTCTCGCCGGCCTCCAGCCCCTTCAGGGCCTCCTCCACTTCCGCCTCATCCATCCCCCGGAAAAGCATGGATTCCTGTAACTGCCGGGGGTCCATCTGTCTTTCTCCCATTATCTTTCCGCACATTCATCCCAGCCCGGTCCCGCAGATCGTGCCCGTTTATGCGCCACAGCCCGGTCTCCGGCACCGTTGTGTTTATGGTACTCCAGTGTGACAACCCCACACGGCGCAGCAGCGCCTCTGTTTCCCTTCATTTCTGTCCTGCGCCGGAGCGGCGCCGCCAGAAAACCGAATCAGGCTCCCTGCTTCACGCCGGGGCCTGTTGAAGCTTCAGTTTTTTGAATCATCAAAGGAAAAAGCGATCCCCTTCTCCTCGAATAATTTTACCAGTTTTTCCTTCACGACTTTTTTCGGGGCATGACGCCCGTTTTCGTACCTGTTCACCGTACAGAAACTGACACCAAGCAGTTTCGCCAATTCCATCTGTGTCAGTCCTGCCTCAGTGCGGGCTTTCCTGAGTGCTGCATTGAAACTCTTCATCTGATCCCCCCTCCTGCCACTGGATTATAGCACTTTTTCTATTTTCTGTACAGCAGATCACGGACAGTTTCAAGCCCTGATTCAGCCCGGTGAATGACCGGCGTAACGGAAAGAAGCCGCTCAGCTGTCCAGGATTCTCAACACCCAGATTTCGAAAATCCACCGCTTCCAGTTGGCAGAATCAGGCGATTCTCCCCGGTTCAAACGGAGTCAGTCTGAAATAATGCATGCCGCGCAGCCAATCTTTCACAATTTGCACATCATCCGTATGAAACCATTTTCCCAGATGTTCCGTCCCTTTTCCCTTCCAGATACTGACATTCGGTTTAAGAGACTCTGCTCCGGTGAGACCGAAAGAGACGCCCCTGAGATTCAGTCAATATCGACCTATCCGGTGCTGCAGGGATTATCTTGTCTTTGACGTTTTCCGATGTGCTGCATTTCAATGTCTGCCTGCAGACAATCTGAGGATTTCTTTGCGGAATATTAGCGGTTTTCGGATGTATAATGCATCCGCTTTGAATACGCTTAGAACTGGCCCTGTCGCGCTGCGACAGTCAGGCATATTTCGGCCACTGACAAGGCACCTCAGGCAAACGACCAGCACTGAGTTAAAGAAAGGAGGTTCTGACATGTACAGTGAAGAATACAAGCGAGCTAAAAAGGAATTTATCAACTGCATGGTTTTTGGCATTGTCGGGTTGGGTGTTCCTTTTTACATCGGCTTTAAGGAATGGCTTCCGATCATGAAGCGGGAAAAAGAAAAAGCACTCTCTGCAGATCAGAAAACATCGATTTGACCAAATGATCTGAAGAATCATCATAAGAACGGAAAGAAGGAACATCATGGAAAATCAGTTTCGCGAGCACCTTTTGGATGGAGAAGAACTTCTGTGGACCGGGCGTCCTGAATCTTTTGATACATTTGACAAGACGAATCGAAACAGCATCATTGCCGGACTTGTGATTAAGGTGATTATCGTACTCGGCCTCCTCATAACGCTGTTTTCCATAAAGGAAATTGATATCAAACAAATCTGCATGTTTGGCTTTATCATAGCGATTACTCTTTTTTCCATGCTGAATCCATTCCTGATTGCAGGCCGGCTGAGAAAGAGGACCTTATACGGTCTGACGAATAAACGAATCCTGCGTGCAGGAACAAATGATGTGGCGGTTCCCTACACACGGATTAAAAGCGCAAGGCTGGGAAAGGATCCGGACGGTCATACGACACTGCTGTGCGGCGAAAGAGCCATTCATCTCAAGCCGAAGCAGTGGCGCGGCGAGGCAGATGCTTTTTTCATTGACAGCCTCAGTGAGCCGGAAGCGGAGCGGGTGATTCTATATGCACTGCCCATGAACCGGGATTTAACTGATCTGCTCAGGAAATACCTGCCGCTCAAATAATCCTCTGAAACAGGCAAAAAACAGGAAATGCAGGCCGGAACCGGTCTGCATTTTGTTTTCCCTGGAATGCCCATCTGAGGCTTTTTTACTTTGAGGGCATAGAGATGGAGATCACGTTGAGGTGATAGGCATAGCTGTACAGGATTTTGTCTGCCACCTTCTGTGCCAGCACCACCCCGATTTTCGCGAACTGGTCCTCTTCGGTTCCTTTCTCCTCAATGATCAGCGGGTCGTAGGGCGAATCATAGTTTTTCAGCAGAATCTCGATCTTTTCCGGATCACAGAAGGCTTTGATATCCATGTACGCCTCTTTCTCCGAAAGACCGGAGCTTTTTCTGTACGCGATATAATCCGCCGCGATTTCCTCCGTGCAAAGTCGGGATTCCGGCCAAACTCGTTTATGAATGCGTTCCTGAGGCTCACGGATTCCGGCCGGTGCACGGGACCCACTCTCTGGGAACGCTCAGGTTCCCGTCGATGCACTCCGTCACATACACGGCACAGTTGCCGATATACGTTGACCAGTATGCCCCATTGGAATCCGGCGTCAGCTGTTCCAGAATGCCTTTCATGGCAATCGCATGGGTCGAAATCAGGATATTTCCCTCAAGCCCTTTCACGTCCTCAAGGAAGCTGCCCGCACGGCGCTTGACCGAGGACAGCGGTTCCATTCCGTCAGGCGCGGGATTGTGGATAAAGTCACTGAAAAAGGTGCGCACCTCCGGCGGCAGCGCGGTCAGATCCGTCCCTTCATAGGGGCCGTAATCCATTTCGATCAGCCGCTCATCCATCTCCGGCTCCACATTCGGCGCCACGATTCTGGCGGTCTGCACCGCCCGTCTCAGCGGGCTGCTGAAGACGCGGCAAAAGACCACGCTGGCAAGCGCCTCTGCCATCTGCTGTGCCTGCGCAATTCCCGTCTCATTCAGGGGGGCATCACTTCGTCCCTGAAGCACCTGACGCCGGTTCAGTTCGGTCTGTCCGTGCCGTATGATGTATATCATCTGTCAAACAACTCCCTGTATTCCCCGTATCCCTGTGCCTCCAGTTCCTCATAAGGAATAAAGCGCAGGGCAGCCGAATTGATGCAGTAGCGCAGACCGCCGGTTTCCCTCGGCCCGTCAGTAAAGACATGTCCCAGATGGGAATTGGCGCCGCTTGAGCGCACCTCCGTCCGGATCATGCCATGCGACGTGTCCGTGTTTTCCGTCACCGCCTCCTCACGGATCGGCCGGGTAAAGGCCGGCCAGCCGCATCCGGAATTGTACTTGTCCATGGAGGTAAACAGCGGTTCCCCGCTGACCACATCCACATACAGGCCTTTCTCAAAGAACGCGTCATACTGCCCGGTAAACGCCCGTTCCGTTGCCGCGTTCTGTGTGACCTCAAAGGCCAGGCTGCCAATCCGCCTGCGCAGTTCCCCGGGGTTTTCCTCAGCCGTTTCGGAGTCTTTTGCTGTCCCCTGCTGCAGGGTAAACATGTTCCGGGGGATATGGCAATAGCCGCCCGGATTCTTCTCCAGATACTTCTGGTGCTCTTCCTCCGCCGCGAAGAAATTGGTCAGCGGTTCCACTTCAACCGCCAGCTTCGCCCCTGCCTTTTCCTCCTGCTCCCGGCAGACCGCTTCGATTTCCGGAAGCTGGTCCTCCGCGGTGTAATAGATCCCCGTACGGTACTGAATGCCCCGGTCATTGCCCTGCCGGTTCACGGACAGGGGGTCGATGACCATGAAGTAATACCCGAGCAGGTCCCTCAGGCGAATTATGTTCTCATCATAGACAATCCGGACCGTTTCCGCATGCCCGCTGCCGGCACATACCTGCCGGTAAGAGGGGGCCGTTTCCGGTCCGTTGGCATACCCCACGGCCGTCCCGGTGACGCCCTCAAACTGATCAAAAAACTTCTGAACGCCCCAGAAGCAGCCGCCTGCAAGGTAGATAACGCCCGTCGCTGCCGGCTTCCCTTCTCCCCTGACCACATCACCGGTCCAGGTATTAAGGCCGCCAAATTCGTAAACCCTGGTATACCCCATGTCCGCCAGCTTCTGCGCCGCCTGTTTGGAGCGGTTGCCGCTGCGGCAATACACCAGGATCACCTGATCCCGGTCCGGCAGCTTTTCCGGTCTTTCCGTGCCTATCTGCTCATTGGGGATCAGGACCGCGCCGGGGATATGTCCCTGGTCAAATTCCTCCTGCCGGCGGACATCCACGATCACGTGTCCATCCCTGCGCTGCATCATTTCCTTCGCGGTTTCCTGATCGATCTGTGTATAGCTCATGCCGACCTCTTTTCTCCCCGTTCCCTGTGCCGTGCATCCTGATAAGACACACAGCGTGATCAGGAGCAAAGCCAACATTCGTTTCATCTGTTTTCTCCCGTTTTCGCCGGATTTCCGGCCTCACCCCTCTTCCGGTACATCCTCTGGCAAAAGCAGAAACCTGCTCAGACTCCCGTCAAACAATGACAGAAACCCGTTCTGGTTTCTGTCATTTCCTGAGGCCTGCAAATGTCAGTGGTTCGCCCTGGAAAAAGGGCAGCGTTTCCCTATGCACTGATTGTTCTGCGCAGAGAACCGGCACACGACATCCGGCTTTTCCATCTCAATGCCAAAGTGCTCTTTGACAAAATCGACCGCTGCAAGAATGGACAGGAACGAGTCCCGTTTACAGCAGCGCGGGCCTCCGATTTCACCAATCCGGCCAAGTGATTCTGCCGTCATTTTGTGCGACAGCGCAAACGGTTCATTGGCCAGAGGGGTGGACTTGGAAATGATGGAGATGAACATTCCCGAACTGATTCCCGCCCCACAGGCTCCCCAGAATCCACAGGCACCGCCGGGAACGCTCCTGCCCCGGTTCATCATTTCCATTAATGCAGGGCGAAGGTCAATGGCACCACCGGCATTTTTATAGGCGGTCAGCAGGGCAGCTCCCACCATGACATGATGTTCCGGGCCATGCATATGACACATCGGCATTGCCATCATCTTTTCGATAATGGCGATCGGATCTTTTGCCGTTTCCCTCATACATTGTCCGATAAGGACATCTAGCCCCTGTGTATGGCAATCATGACAGACATAGTGTCCGTTCACACAGCTCGTCTTGCTGTTTTCTTTTTTATGACAGATCTCACACTCCATGAGAACATCCGTCTCCGCATACTGAAGCGGTGCCTGACAGATTAAGCATTCTTCCTTCATTCGTCTTTCTCCCATAACGGCTCTGTCAGGATCCCTGAATGCCGGAACAGCAGGCTATACTCACCTGGCGGGGACTGGATCTGCATCCTGCATGAATCCGTCCAAATCTGCCTGTGTGTAAACCTTCCCGGCACAGACCCTGCAGGTCTTCCCGAAAAACGCAATCCCATACGTATAAACTTTCTCATATCCCTCCCGAAGGAGATCCGTTACATATTCCATGCGCTCAATCTGTTTTGCGGCTTCACCGGCCAGTTTTGTCATCTCAGCCAGAGATGCGGCAACCTTTACTTCCAACACAATCGCATCATCCAGATCATCACGCAGCTTGCTTTCCACATCAAAGCGTCCAAGACCGCTTTCACGGTTGCTTGTAACCACGTAATCCTGATTGGACGCCATCAGGGCCAGCAGGATTCCATGATAGAAGGCCTCCTGCGTATCATAGTAGCTGATCGCCGGAAGAATTTCTTTTTTCAGGATTGCCTGAAAGGCTGCCGCACCGTCGCTGTCACCTTTTCGAATCGCCTGATACATGCTTTGAACATCAAATGATTGCTTGACATGCCCATCAAACCAGGAACTGATCTGGTCTTCAAAGATCGTCTTAACCTCTTTGTTGGGGATTTTCGCCTTCACCAGTTTTCCGTCAAAAGAAACAGCGGTCAGATACCCCGTATTCAGCATGATGTTAAAAATATCGTCATCCCGGCAATTGATTTCAGAATAGACAATATGGTCCGAATACGCAAATGAAATAGTCTCCCCGCCCATCAGGTTCTCCACCTTGTCCTTCACTTCCCGGGATCCTTCAGCTGCCAGCTGTCTCAGAATTTCATTGCCGCTGGTATTCCCCCAATACTCCTGCAATGCGACTGGATTACCAGCTTTGGCCTTTTCAATGAATTTGATAACGGACCATGGGTTATAGATCACGGTCTTTCCAAAGATATATCCGTCGTACCATGCTTTGACATCATCCATACGTTCTTCCAGTCCGTTTTCCCTCAGAAGCTCCAGAACCTCCTCCTCAGTGAAACCAAAAGCATCACTTTCCTCATAGGACATCACTGTGTTAATCTCAGGATTATTCAGTCCGGTGTAGATGCTCTCCTTGGCGATTCGAAGACAGCCTGTTAATACAGCAAACTGAAGATTTTCTGAATTTGTTTTGAGCACATTTTGAAGAAGCCCGCTGATGACATTGACCATTTCAGGATAATAGTCTCTCTGATAAGCCTTTTCCAGCGGCACATCGTATTCATCAATCAGGACCACCGTACGTTTTCCATAGACTTTTCTCAGAAACAAAGTCAAATAATTCAGGGAAAGAATATAATCTGATTCGGATGTTTTTTCTGCGGTTACAGAATCGCGCCCAGTCCAAATCCGTCGAAAATATTCTTTTTCAACTTCAGAAAGTTGTTCTGAATCAAGTATGTCCTGATACTTGTTGTAAATCATTTGAATCTGCCTGACCAGAATTCCATAGGCAACATCAAAAGATTTTCCTTTGATTCCCTGAAATGTCATGTGGATCACCGGAAAAGAGGTCATCTGACTGGTATAGAAAGAACCCGCCTGCATGATTTTCATGCCTTCAAACAGTTTCCTGTTTTCCGCATTCAGTGCCTCATCTCTCGTATCCTCCAGATAATATCGCAGCATGGACAGAGTCAGCGTCTTTCCAAATCTCCTTGGTCGAAGAAAGAAGGTTGTTTCATGTCTGCGCTGAAGCAGGGAAATCAGAATCTGTGTTTTATCGACATATCGTTTCTTTTCCAGAATATTCGATTTGAAGTCTTCTGAAGCAGTCGTGGTATCCATCATTTCATCCGGAAAAGCTTCCGCTGAACATGTCATATCCATATTCTGTACCTCCCATGCTAAGTTCTTATTTCCATCAACATCGTAAATAGTCTCTGCCAGGTCATTATCCAAAGACAATATCGGATCTCCAGATATCACTTTTTACAATTTCTGCTTTCACCTATCTGAGTCACTGAAATGATACACCCCGAAGAGACTGTGTCGGATATCCTCACAGTCCCCCGAAGGAAACCGCCGTTTCAGGCGCTGTTCTGTTCCGGGGGACCGGCCGTCCTCTGTCAGAGGACCGGATCAGCGGATATAGGTATGCAGCATTCTGACCAGAATGTCCACATCCAGCGGTTTCGCCAGATGATCGTTCATCCCGGCATCCTTGCACCGGAGGACATCCTCGGCAAAGGCGTTGGCCGTCATCGCGATGATCGGGATCTGTTTCGCATCGGCGCGGTCCATGGAGCGGATCGCTTTTGTCGCCTCATAGCCGTTCATATTGGGCATCTGCACATCCATGAAGATGATGGAATACTCCCCATCAGAGGAAACCGTCATCTTTTCCACTGCCTGCAGGCCATCCCTGGCCCATTCCACCTCAATGCCGGTCATTTCCAGGAAGTCCGTGGCAATCTCCGCGTTCATTTCCTGATCCTCCACCAGCAGCGCCCGGCGTCCCGTCAGATTCAGCTCCTCCAGGTCATGCAGGGCGGCCTCGAGGTCGATCTCCCCGGACTGATTGTTCAGCAGGGAATTGAACAGATTGTTCAGCTTGCTGCGGAACAGGGGTTTGCTGATGATCGCATTGGCGCCCGCCTCTTTCGCCTCCTGCTCAATCTCAGACCAGTCGTAGGCCGTGAGGATGATGATCGGGACATTCGCCCCCACCAGCGCCCGGATCTGCCGGGTGCACACTACGCCGTCCTGGTCCGGCAGCTTCCAGTCGACGATGACCGCATCAAAGTCCCGTTCCTGTTCCTTCCGGATCTTCACGCGTTCCACGGCAGAGGTTCCGGAAAGAACCCACTCGCTGTTCATTCCCATATCACTGAGCATCTGGCAGGTGGATTCGCAGCTGACCGGATCATCATCCGCAATCAGAACATGCAGATTGGCAAAGCTTTCGCTGCCAAAGTTCCCCTGGAGCAGATGCTTCAGGTACATGTTGACGGTAAACCGGGACCCTTTCCCGATTGCGCTCTCCACCGTAATGTCCCCGCCCATCATGCGGACAAGGTTGCGGGTAATGGCCAGGCCAAGCCCCGTCCCCTGAATCCCGGCGGTCCGCTTGTCATTTACCCGGGAAAACGGCTCAAACAGGTGCTTCTGGAACTCTTCCGTCATTCCATAGCCATTGTCCTCAAAGATAAACTGGTAATGGCTGACCTCTTCCACGGCTGTGGGCATTTCTCTCACCGTGAGGGACAGAATGCCGCCCTCCGGCGTGTACTTGATGGCGTTGCTCATGATATTGACAAACACCTGCTCAATGCGGCGGCTGTCACCTACGACCTGCTCGTGGTCCACATTGTGGATGTTGACTTTAAAGGAATGCCCCTTGGCCTGAAGCTGAGCCCGTGTCATGGTCAGCATGCCGTCGATGAGGTCCGCCAGGCACAGATCCTCCTCCTGCAGCTCCACCTTCCCGGATTCAATCTTATTCATATCCAGAATGTCATTGATCAGGGAAAGCAGATGGTTGGAAGAATCCGAGATCTTCCGCAGACAGTCCGCCACACGCTTCCGGTCATCCAGATGGTTGGCCGCGATCGCCGTCATCCCGATGATCCCGTTCATGGGCGTACGCATGTCATGACTCATGCTGGAGAGGAATTCACTCTTGGCCCGGTTGGACGCATTCGCCGCCTCAACAGAATCCCTCAGCATCTGCTGAATCTGCTGTTCCTTGCGCACTTCCTCATCCACATCCCGGAAACCGGCGGTAATGTTCATCTCACCGTTTCCCAGATCCAGCTTGGCAAATTCGACCCGGTAATACCGAATCCCGCTTTCAAAGACACGGCGGAACGGAACCGAATAGATCCGCTTGTTTTCCGTATTCCGGACAATGTTTTCCGGCGTCACCGCCTCAAGGAATGCCTTGCGGTCCTCCTCCAGCACCAGCTGGGAATAAAAGGCAAAGGCATCCGAGAACTTTTTAATCCGGATCGCCTCCTCCGCTGGCAGAAGGTGCTCCATTTCCTTATCAATCCGGTAGAGTTCAAAGCGCTCCGTCTTCACATCATTGATCAGCCATACCGAATCGTACGGCTTTGTCAGCGCCTCGATGACCGCCGACCGGAGCCTCAGCGAATGCTGGATCTCCAGGTCCTTGCGCACCTCTTCATCCACATTTTTAAAGCCGGTGACGATGCCGGTCTTCTCTCCGGCCATCTCCAGTCTGGCGAATTCCACGCGGTAATAGCGGATGCCGTCCTCAAATACCCGCCGGAAGGGGAATGAATAGAGCCGCTTGTTTTCCGTATTCCGGACTATGTTCTCCGGCGTCACCGCCTCAAGAAACAGCTCCCGGTCCTCCTCCATGACCAGTCTGGAATAAAACGCAAACGCATCTGAAAACCGCTTAAACTGTTTAGCCTCCTCCGCCGGCAGTACATGAACCAGTTTCTCCTCAATCCGGTACAGTTCAAAGCTCTGGGTCTGAATATCCGTGATCAGCCACACGGAATCATATGAACGGGTCAGCGCTTCAATGACTGCCGCGCGTATGGCCTTGTCAGACTCCGCCAGCAGGTGTTTTTCCGTCACATCCGAAATAAACACATAATAGAGACCGTGATAGACATCTGATTCCACATAATGTCCGTAATCCTCCAGCCACCGGATCTCGCCGTCCCTGCGTTTCATCCGGTACTCCACAAAGTCCATGTCCGTCCGGCTCTCATTGACCTGCTTTTTAATGGACGCGTTTACCCGCTCGTAATCCTTCGGGTAGACCATTCCTTTAAAGGTGAATCCGGTAAATGCCCTGAACTCCTCCAGACTGTCACAGCCGTAGATCTGCCAGACCGCCCGGTTTGCATACAGCAGTTCCTCGGTTTCATCTGCTTTGTAGATAAAAAATCCACCCGGCATATGTTCACCGATCTGTTCAATCACAGCAAGGCTCTGCTCATTTAAAACAAAATGCTTACTGAACATTCAACTTCCTCCTCTAGGGACAGCGGCCTGGTCTTTCGGCCTCGCTCCTCTTTCATCGCTCATCCTTGACCTGTCGAAACAGTCCCGGTTTTAAGCGCGGAACATCCATACAGACTTTCATACTTTGGATTATAGCACAGATGGTTTGTTTTAGCACCCTGATTTTGACATCTGGCATGTCTCTGGCCGGACCAGTCATCCCCGGTTCAGGCCGGCAGATGAAAAAAACGGATCAGCAGTCATTCCTAAACGAAAAACAGCTGATCCGTTCGTAACGTTTTTCAGTTGGCCAATGCCAGGGCAGATCCCTTATTCACAGCAAACCGTGAAGACGGCGGCGCCATAGGGCGGCATCCTCAGCCGGATATCCTCATCCCCGACCACGCCCGTAACAGTCTCGGTCGTGGATACGCCCTCCGTCGAGGTCATGAACCGTTTCACCAGTTTTGTTCCCTCTTCGAGACCCAGTTTCTGCAGATTCAGGTCTACCTCAATAGCATGCCCCAAACTGTTGCAGATCACAATAACGGTATCCTTCTCATCAAAGCGGGCGTAGGCAATATACCCGCGTCCGGCGGCCAGCGGCTGCACGGATCCCTGCTTCAGAACCGGCAGCTCCTTGCGCAGGCGGGCAATGTCCCGGTGGAACGCCAGCAGCTGCTCATCCTCATTTCCCCACGGATACGTCCGACGGTTATCCGGATCCGTCCAGCCGGTGACGCCGGCCTCATCGCCGTAGTAGATGGTCGGCGCGCCCGGCCAGGTCATCTGGATGACCGTCGCCGCCCGGTAGATCTCCGAATGAATATTTTCCGAGGCCCCCCAGTGTCCGGCATAATTCACCCGTCCCGTCTGGCCGTTGGTCCTTGTCATAAAGCGGCTGTGATCATGGTTGCTCAGCTCATTCATGGCACACTGGAGGCTCGCGGTGGGCATATGCGACATGTTCTCAAGCATCGTGCTGAAGAATGCCTCGCCGTTATGATGCAGATCGTCCCGGCGATAGTCGGAATGCTTTTCCATTCCGGTCAGGAAGAACGTGACCGGCTCCATGAACGCGTCATAGTTCATGAGGGTATCCCACTCGTCCCCTCTCAGCCACTCAACCGGATCTCCATAGTGCTCCGCCAGGATGATGGCCTCCGGATTCCGCGCCTTTACCCGGCGGCGGAATTCCTTCCAGAACAGATGGTTGAATTCCCGGCTCAGTCCGAGGTCCACCGCCACATCCAGACGCCAGCCATCCACGCTGTAAGGCGGTGACACCCATTTCTCGGCCACGCTCAGGATTTCCTCACAGAGCGCAACGGAATGCTCATAATACAGCTTTGGAAGGGTGGGAACGCCAAACCAGCTGTCGTAGTGCTCAAAATCCTGGAACGAGAACCAGGACCTGTACGGGCTCTCCGGATGATGGTGTGCGCCGGGCGCATACTTATCCGGGCTGCTGGCATAAATGCCCTCCCGATCCATGTATTTGCTGAATGAACCGCAGTGATTGAATACGCCGTCCAGAATGATCCGCATGCCCCGCTTATGGACCTCCTCACAGAAATCCGCAAACCAGGCATCACTGGCCTCCAGGTTATCCTTAAGGGTCGTCCGGGCAATGTACCGCTCGGCGTGTGAATTGTCAAAGTCCCATTCCTCAAGGTTCTTCCCTTCATCCCTGGGGATGACGGTGAAATGGGGGTCGATGTGCGAATAGTCCTGGGTGTCATAGCCGTGGGTGGAGGGGGTGACGAAAATCGGATTGAAGTAAATCACCTGGACACCGAGGGACTGAATGTAGTCGAGCTTTTCCATGACCCCCTGAAGATCTCCGCCGTAAAAGGTGCAGCAGTCATCATCGCCGGGGAGCTCCGCCCAGAAATGTGCCGGACGGGCAAACCAGTTTGTATACCGGTATTCCCGCTCCTGCACATCATTGCTCCAGTCTCCGTTATAGAACCGGTCCACCAGGATCTGGTACTGCACCGCCCCCTTGGACCAGGCGGGCACATGAAATCCGGGATAAATCTGGAAGGCATGCCGAGAGTCTGTGGAAGGGACCGCATCGACAAAATGGGTTCCAACCCGGTCATACAGGATTTTCTTTCCCTCTGCCTCGACCAGGAACGAGTAGAAAATCATCGTCTTGTCCTCACAGACAAAACTTGTTTCAAACCAGTCGAAGGCATCTCCCCTGTCCAGTTTCTGCATGGGCATCTGAAGGGCCGGAAACCCTTTCAGCAGTGTCACCGACGCACCTGTATTTTTCCGAATGCGCAGCCGTATGGTTACCGAATCCCCCACATCCGGTTCCTCAGGCGTCCGGAATGTACGGGTTTCATCGCTGAAAACAGAATCAAGCACCTGCTGCACTACAACCTCTGACATGAATAAACGTTCTCCCATCTAATAAATATTTCAGATTCATCGGGCGATGCTCTGTTTCATTCCCTTCTGAATCCTGTCATCCCGGCCAAACGGAACGGTCTCAGCCCTGCACACAAAAGAGGATGAAGGTCATGCGCAGAGGCGGCATCATCTTCATCCGGAAAGTCAATCCAACTACCAACGAAACGCTGACATGAACCGTTTCAATCCCGGAGCCTTCCCGATGCGTCATGGGCACCAGGCCCAGTTCTCAATGCAAATTTCGACGATCTGCCGACCTGACGCGGTGATCGGCAGATCTGAATGGGCATGCCCGGCAATCGCTCACATGCCGTCCTTATTCGTGAGTCGGGAATTCAATGATGATCGACTCAAACGGCCGCAGGCTGTATGTCAGCATATGCGTATATCCGTCGCAGTCATGCCACTGTGCCGTCAGCGGCGGAATGCCGCCGATTTCCGCCGGATTTCCCTGTCCAGGCAGGCTGTCATAGGTGGAGAAGATCCGGCGATACAGGCCTTCCATGGGCACGCCGACCGTGTAATCGTGATACTCGACGGAGGTAAAGTTGCACACCACCAGCACGGCCCCGTCGTAATTCCACGGGTTGCGGCGGATATAGGCAACGATGTTCCTGTCCGCATCGTTCCGGTTGACCCACTCAAACGTCGTCGGATTCCTGCTGTCCATGTACAGAACCGGTGTATTCCTGTACACACCCAACAGGTTCTTCACGCACTGCATGACATCCCGGTGCGCAAAATCATCCGCCAGATTCCAGTCAATGCTCTCCTTGACATTCCACTCCCGGTCCTGCGCAAATTCCTGTCCCATGAACAGCAGCTTCTTTCCGGGGAAAGTAAACTGCCAGGTATACATGGTCTTGAGGCTGCCCATGCGGTCCGGCTGACTGCCCGGTGCCTTTCTGACCATGGAGCCCTTGCCATAGACCACCTCATCATGGCTGAGGACCAGGACGTAGTTCTCCGTGAATGCGTAATCCGCAATATGGGTCAGGAGGTTATGATGCCACTTCCGGTAAACCGGGTCAAGGTTCATGTACCGAATGGTATCATTCATCCAGCCCATGTTCCACTTGAACGTAAAGCCCAGTCCGCCATGGTCCACCCGTTCCGTGATGCCCCATTCAGCAGAGCTGTCCTCGGCAATGAGGAAGCCGGTGGTCTGGCCGCAGACCTCGACGTTCAGCTGGCGCAGGAAGTCCATGCTTTCCAGATTCATCCGGCCGCCAAACACATTGGGACGCCATTCGGAGCGGTCATAATCGTTATAGAGCATGGAGGCAACCGCATCCACCCGCAGCGCGTCGATATGGAATTCCTTAATCCAGTACATGGCATTGGCAATCAGGAAGGAGCGCACCTCCGGCTTGCCGTGATCAAAGGCCAGCGTGCCCCACACCGGGAACTCCCGGCGCAGCGGATCGCTGTTCTCATACAGCGGCGTCCCGTCAAACCAGCCCATGGCAAAGGAGTCTTTCGGGAAATGGGCAGGCACCCAGTCCAGGATCACGCCGATGCCGGCCTGATGCATCCGGTCCACGAAATACCGGAAATCATCCGGCGTGCCGTAGCGGGATGTGGGGGCATAGAAGCCGGTCACCTGATAGCCCCAGGACAGATCGAAGGGATGCTCACAGACACCCATCAACTCCACATGGGTAAAGCCCATATAGGTCAGGTACTGCGCCAGATCATCCGCGTACTGGGTGTAGTTCATGAACCCGTCTTCATCGTACTCATCCCGGAACCCTTTTTTCCAGGATCCCAGATACACCTCATAGATGGACATAGGCCGCTCGACGGCCTTTGTATTGTCCCGCTGTGCCTGATGAATCTCATCATGCCACTGGTAGTTGTCCAGGCTGGACACGATTGAGGCGTTGTTCGGGCGCCGTTCAAACCAGAAGCCGTACGGATCTGATTTATACCGCTTTACGCCATCCGCGCCCGTCACGACATAACGGTACGCATCGCCGGGGCCAACATCTACCAGGAAGCACTCCCAGACGCCGGAGTCCCCCTCGCTGCGATGCATCCACTTTTCATTTTCCCAACCGGTCTTTGCCGTGATCACGGATACAAACTGCGCATTCGGGGCCCAGACATTGAACCAGGTTCCCTGAACGCCCTCTGCTTCACCCGGATGTGCACCCAGTTTGCGATAAATCTCGTAGTTCGTCCCCTGATGAAACAAAAAACTGTCGTAATCCGTAACGACAACTCTGTTATCCATCTATGATTTTCTCCTTCCTTAGATTCCAATCCGGTCATTTGCCGAATCGGCTTTGTCCTGCCTCGCGCCCGGTAATCTGTCGCTTCATGACAGGGCAAATGCTTCCTGTTTTTCAATTCCGGTCATTTCAACAAAGCAGATTTGACGATCTGTCAAAGCATGACAAATGTGCTCCATTCTGGTCTGCCTTCTCATTCCCGGGGCAGCCACGTACATCTCCAGAACCGCCCCCCTATCTGCCTGATAAAGAACATTCCATTGAGTTTTTCCGTTGCATCTTTATTCGCGATAGTTAAAAAAATAGTACTTCCACTACATTTCCATGTCAACTGTTTTTTTTTATAACAAATACACGGCAACAGTGCTCATCCAGGCAGTTCTCCAACGCCCGTGCATGGCTCTGACAGGGCAGGCAGATATTTTGCTGCCCTACAGCACCGCCTCTTTCGCGGAGCGTCATCGACACATTGCGGAACTCCCGTCCGTTTTCGTGTTTATTTTATGCATGCATTCCCCAAAAGTCAATTCTTTCAGCACATCCAGTCCCTGATTTGCTGCGATCCTGCCGCTGCAGTGCCAAAATCCATTCCGGGGTATTCGAAAAATCAATCTGCTCCTGCAAAATCGTTACTGTTCACGTATTTTTGAGCGACATAGAAAGTTCATCTGGTGCTGATCTTTTCCGCAGTCTTTTCCCGTTTCAACTCTGTCTGTGTATTGCATCATTGCCGTTTTGTCCCTGGATAAAGTGAAAATCCGTGAACCGTAACGCAAAATCAGAGGTGTTCAACAAAAAAGCAGTTCATAAAGCGCGCTAATTCCCTGCAATTGTGCTATAATTCTCAGTAAAGAAAGCCATACGGCAGAAAGGCGGAGTGGATACACACACGATATGATTTGATTTAAGACCGGCCTTGTCGCGCCGCGACAGTATGTCAAATATGAGCATGGAAATGCCACGGTGCCGAAAGACCGTGCTACGGCTCATAAAGTGACCCTGCCGCCACTGCGACAGTCAGGCAAATCCAGGACTCAAGACAAAGCAGCTCCGACTAGTGACCAACATTGAGACCCACAAAGGAGTTGTCCTGTCGCAAAGCGACAGTTTGTCAAAGTCAGGCCTCGTGCAATTGCTGCTCCGGCAACTGACAACTGTGAGGCCCACAAAGGAGTTGTCCTGTCGCAAAGCGACAGTTTGTCAAAGTCAGGCCTCGTGCAATTGCTGCTCCGGCAACTGACAACTGTGAGGCCTGCAAAGGAGCGTTTTTGATGCTGACGCATCGTTTTGTCAAACAGTGGGCCAATGACGAAGCTCCTGTATCAAATTGAAAAATTGACGCCCAGAAAGGTGAATAACGGAATGAAGAAAAAAAAGATATCCTGGAGCAACAGATATAAACGTTTTTTTCTGAGTGAACATACAGCCTTAATTGCAGCATTAGTGAGCATCCTGCTCATGCCTGTTATCTATTTCTTTGGCAAACGCTCCGGAAGCCTCGACGGCGCAGGGCTATATGATCTGCTGATGCGTCTCTTGCTGATTTGCACGCTGTTTTATGCGCTGAAACGGCATAAGCTTTTTCTTATCCAGGCTGCTACAGTAGGACTGCTGTTCTGCATGCTTTGTACCCAGTCGCAATATGCCCTGGGAAAACTGGCAAATCAGGATTCGGAAGTCTATATCATCATGGGCCTGCAGGGGTTTGTTTTTCTGGCAGTGGAACGGATGCTGTTGTTTATTCAGTCATTTATTTGCGTCAGCCACTTTATCATTCATGCAGCGAGACGGCAGGAAGCCGTTCGGGTTTCTCTCAATCAGGTATCCATTCTTTTCCTTCTGGCCCTTGTGATTGTCCAGTTGATTATCGCGCCGATTCTGACTTTTGAACCGAACTACATCTATTATATCTGGACACTGCATCTGGATGAATTGTTTATTTTTATTCTTGTTGCCTGCGCAGAGCTGATTCTAATGATTGATCAGTGGGAATATACAGGAGTGTGATAGCATGAACGGAAACAAACATAAGGCTGTATGGTATCTGTTTACGACCATGCTGTCTATTTTCAGCATATGCACCATTCTTATATTTGATGGTTACAACTGGCCGTTCTACGCGGTTACAGCAAATGCAATCATATCACTGCTCGGACTGGTCGTCCATGTCCATTTTGATGTGAGCCATCATAAACATCCGGCCATGCTCGTGGCGCGCCTCCTTTTGCTGCTGAATTCCATTTCTGTTTTTATCATGATTGCGTTCAGTCTGTTTATTCTATTGAGCCAGTACCATAACCTTCTCAGTCCGGATGCGAAAGTCTCTTCTCTTTCAGAGATAGAACAACTTTCCTCAGCGTCCGAAAAAGATGTCCTTTTATTGGAGACAGACGATCTGTACATCTATTATGCAGACTATGGCAGTCTCTCTTATGCGACAGACAAAAGACCGTCCAAGGATGACCCGGACAATCTAATGTGTGTGGCAGCCGCGTTCCAGGGCACTTATCAGCTGGATTTCAACCATGATAATATCGTAGGCTGGCACACTTCCGGAGGCAAGCTTGAGCGAGGGAAACCGCAGGAAAAACTGGGAGCGATTACCTACGTGGATGGAACTGCGCGCATCTGGAATATCGAGGAGGCGGAGGAAGCCGTTAAATACGCCTCTGAACATGGAGGAATCGGATTTCAGCAATTCATTGTCCTTTATGATGGACAGCGCGGCGGTCACAAAAGCAATGAATTCCGATGCTATCGGGTACTTGCGGTTATAAACGGCAAAGCATGTATCATCGATTCACGTACACAAATGCATTATAATGATTTTATAAAGGCGCTTAGTGACCTTGGCGTTCAGGATGCGCTGTACTGCGATATGGGAAGCGGATGGAATTATTCCTGGTATCGCGGTGCAGATGGGAAGCCTGTCGATATTATCGGTATTCCGTGGCCATTTTCCCACAACTGGCTTGTATTCCGGAGATAATCGTGAAACCAATGCTCCTCATCTCAACGTAAAGTGCCGGCTGGAATCACTCATGATGCCGAAATGCACCAGGCAAAGTCATCCCCCTTTTCGGTCTTCCGGTGCCCCGGACGCATAACCAGGGAATCTTCCGGCAGATGCCGGCCGCAGGCCTGTAAGCACAAATGAAAAGCAGAGGCAAAATCGCCTCTGCTTTTTCGATTATAAGCCGTAAATCAGAACAATGGACAGCCACGCTGTCACCACACTGATCAGCCCCACCAGGCCGCCTGCCCGGAAATAATCCTTGAACCGGTATCCCACCACCTGCACCATCGTGATGGTCGTCGTGGCGACCGGGGTGGCCATCGCCAGGTTCGCCCCGACCGCGCAGGCAATGGCCACCGGAATCGGATTGATTCCATATTCCACGGCCATCGGCACGGCCACGGAGGCCAGCATGGACACCAGGGAGCCATTGCTCATAAACATGGAAATGATCCATCCTGCTCCCAGGAACAGGGCCACCATGATCTTCGGATTGGTCAGGTTCGGTCCGAACACCCGCACCAGGAACTGAATGACCAGTTCACCGGCACCGGACTTCACAAATCCGTCCGCCACCGCCAGGGCACAGCCGAGGGTGATAATGGCCGGCCACATCATGTTGCGCAGTTCCTTTTTCGCATCCACACAGCCAAAGGTAATGATCACGGCCGCGCCCGTCACCGAAATCAGCCCGAGGCTCCAGCCAAAGAGACGGGTGATAAACAGGAACACGCAGATCAGGAAAACGGTAACCGATACAATGGCGTTCTTCCGGTTCAGCTGGATCTCCGCATTGGCCCGCTCATGTCCGTCCGCCTCCTCAAAATCAAACCATTTGACGGTCAGGTCGTAGAGGAAAAACCAGTAGCAAACCGCCACGACGGCAAGAATGGCCAGACAGACCGGCGCAGTGGTAAAGAAGCTGAACGTCGGCTGTCCCGTAATCTCCAGTACCTCATTGGCCAGCAGCGGTGCCGTACTGCCGGCCAGGGAACCCGTTCCTCCGATGAGGCCGCCCATTGCCAGTGGCAGATAGATATGCTTCCTGCGGATCCGTCCGCCGGAGCTCTTCGCAACAGAGGTGATAAAGGGCATGAACATGGCCACCAGCGCAGTATTGTTGGTAAACATGGAAATGATTCCCGCACTGAGGAATGTCAGGACCAGGAATCCTTTCTCGCTCCTTCGCGTCATTTTTTCCAGGAGATGCTCATACTGCGTCAGCAGCCCGCTTTCCAGAATGGCATCTACGATAATCACCATGCCAAAAACCAGCAGAACCGGCGTCGAGCCAAAGTTTGAAAAGGCCACGGATGAGGACACACACCCGGTGAAGATCAGGGCCAGCATTCCCAGTGCCGTCACCAGCGCCACCGGCAACTTTCCCCAGATGTACAGCACACACATAATCCCGACAATGATCAGGGCAATTACGGATAAAGACATTTCTCTCCCCCCTTTTACTGCGCGGTATTTCGGCGCCGCTTTTTACTTTCCATAACAGGCAAAACGAAGAGGATACGGACACGATTCGGACCTGTCATTTTCCGACGCCTCGATCCTCAAAAGAGCGGCCCTGTCGTGCAGCGACAGATTGTCAAATCCGGGCCCGAACAAAGCCGCCCCGGCAATCGACGGGCACTGAGTTCTGTAAAAAAGCTCAGCTCCGCACATTCTGTGACATGCAGATGTTGTTCGTTTCCCGGCCGGCACTTTTTCTCTGCAGAATCAGGCACAGATTCCACATCCTATTTTAGCCAGAAATGCATTTATACCTGCATTCAGCTGCAAATATAATTATATTTCATCTTTAGTTTAACATTATATGCATAATCCTGTCAATAGGACAGCAAAACCGGATAACGCGGCCCGCCGAAAAACAGCAGGTTGACTTTTTACGGTTGCGGGCCCATAATAATCCCCGTCCTTTGACATTTGCCAAAGCGTCCTCTGCACTTCAGTCACGCATCATATCCCGCGCAGTCCGGTCAGAACCGGGCTATGACAGGGAGTGCTCAAACGCAGCGGGAATTAATGCATCTCATATTTTATGAAACGAGAAGGAGACACATTATGGAAACAAGATTCAAAAAGAAATCACAGATCTTCGACATCGTGTTTACCGGTATAGGCGCGGTGCTCTCAGTAGGAGTCATGCTCTATGGTGTCATCCATTTCGGACTTAGCGATGCCTGGAACGAACTGGTGCTCAACCTTTTCTATATCGCGTGTCTGGTAATGATGGTACTGTACTTTTTCAAGCGGATCGACACTCAGCGTTTCAACTACTGGTCCTCGATATGCGTGGGCATTACCGTACTCCTGCGCGACATCCTCTTTCCGCCGCATCTGGAGAATTATCCCCTCCACCTGGTGTGCCTTACGCTCTCGGTGCTGCTTCTCCTGATGCTCACCTTCTTCTATTCCCGCAAGGACTGGAAGAGCTACACTAAGGGGAACCTGTGGATGCTCTTTGTCATTGACATGGTCATCGCCGGACTGTACCACTATGTTATTGTTACCAGTCCCACCGATGAATATACCAACTATCTGCTCACAGAGATCTGGATCCGTCCAACGCTCATCTACGGCCTGGTAGCCTGTTTCGTATCCGGAAAAGAAGAGCAGGAGATGGAAGCACAGGCGCAGACACAGGCATCAGCCGGCAAATAAAATCGACCTGGCAATACACCCAATGCACAGCATACAGTCCTCTCTCTGGAATTCAGAGTTTGGCGCAGCGAACGGAGAAAAAGCCCGAAGGTACCCTCAAGAGCCCTTCTCCGGACAGATGCAAAAATGATATAAATCTGCTGAACAGAGACATCCCTGCAGATCATATTCTGAAATATGGTCTGCAGGGATGTCTGATTTTAAACAGGTTAGGTCCGCGTTGCTTTTTCCAAATAGCCGTTTCATGCTTTCCCCGGATTGATTCGCAACATTGTTTTTTAGGAGCGGACCACCTATGATTCACCCACCATAAGTGTCTTTTCATGGTCGAGATTCCATTTTTAGACTCAGTTTTCACTTAAAACACTTTAAATATGGTTATTTTGAGCCTTCTACGAATCGAATAAGATTTACGTCTTACTGGCTAATCGTTCCCTTCCAGATAAGCGTAGTCAGGGCTAACCCACCCCACCTGCTTTCCGGTCCGGACCGCATACCATCCGTTGACAGCTGTGGCAATATACGGAAGGGTCGCCCCAGGTACAACCGAGGTAATGCCGCTGTATTCCGTTCCGTTTCCTCTGCGGATGTTTACTTTTCCCCCTGAGGAAACGATGTGAACGCTCTGCACCTCCGTTTTTTCTCCGGGTGAAACAAACGAAACATAGTCATCTTTGACATATCCGATTCCCTCGCCATACCGGCACTTTGCCCATCCGTCTTTATCCTCAAGCACTTCAACGGCGTCTTCTTTATTCAGGAAAAGAAGCCTGTAATAGCCTGTGCCGGGGCCTGCCCGAAAATTCACCTTGTCTCCGGTGATGTAAGCGGTCTGGCCTGTGGTATCTGGAAAATCAGGGGTGACCGGTACATCAGGTTCAACCGGGATGTCAGGTTCAGCCGGGATGTCAGGTCTTTCCTGATAATCCACATTTTTCAGTTTGCCTCAGTATGCCCATTTCCCCATTCCCGTGTTCTTAACCACCCGACCAGCAACTGAACTGGCGTGGACAATTTGGACCGGATTGATGTTTACTACCATGCCGATATGCTGAAAATCGCCCAGGTCGTCATCGAACTTTTCCGGGGTGTGCGGATTCCACTTGAACACAGCCATGCCGGGAAGAAGTTGGTTCTCTCTGGTCAGCTTTCCTTTCTCGCTGCAGTATTTCCGGTATATCGTGTTGCTGCCATGATAAATGGAACCGTTCTGATCCCTGAAGCACTTTACAAAAAGACCGGAGCAGTCAATGCCCCAGCTATCATTTGAGCCTGGACTGACGTATGGCCAGCCCAGGCACTCTTCCGCTGATTTAATCAGTTTCTTTACATCAAGCATTTTCATCCCTCCGATAAACGCACAGGTGAGTTACCTCTTTCTCAGCATCACAATCAACTGTACGATGCCGATGACGAGAATGAGGAAGGAGAAATTCCCCCGCCCCATCTCCTCCAGAATGACTTGTATCAATGGCCCGTACTCCTTCCGCCCGAAAATGGGCATGAAAAAAGCACCCTGGATTTTCTCCAAGATGCCAGTAGTTGAAAGCAATTAGATGCTCATTTCTTAAATAGGTCGCTGTGGGTACCCGTCCTGGAAAGCGTCAGAACAAGAACATCATCCTCCAGATAATAGATCAGAAGCCAGTCCGCTAAAACATGCAGCTCCCGATGTCCCTTCCAGTCTCCTCCCAGTTCATGGTCGTCATAGTCATCAATCAGCTTTTATTGCTGACCGCCCTTCGCAATAAGACGAATCACTTCATCCAACAGATCGATATTGTAGCCGCGCTTCATTACGAGCTTGTAATCCTTCTTGAATCAAGTTGACCATTTGACTTTGTACTTGTCACTGCCACTCATCTCTTCAATTCCTCCAGAGCATCATCAACAGCCAGTGCCTTAACCTGGGGATCTTTTGCGATCTTCTCGGCTTCAAGCATTGCCTCAACTGTTTCCTTGGTCGGAACATCAAGACGAACATCAAAGGGAAATCCCCCGACAGCAACAGATTTTTTCAAGAACACATTAATCGCAGTTCCAAGAGACATTCCAAGAGCAGAGTAGATAGCCTCACTCTGCGCCCTTAAATCCGAATCAATGCGATGCGTATAAGATGAAGTAGCCATAGCCATCCTCCTTTACAAATATTAAACTATTCGCTTTCATCTTACAGCATTTGTCTTGCAAAGTCTAGCGTTTGCGTCAACTCTTCGTATTTTTACAACTCGCTCATTGATAAACAAGACAGATGCCCTATCAGCCGATCTTCTCGGCGAACTCACCGCCGCCACAGAGGATGAAAGTGCCGTCCGTCAGGCAGAGCCAATCATCCGTCTTGTTATACGCAGCAGGTACGGTTTGATGTCACCCGCTTCATTTCAGTATGCAGGCTTCCTGATTCTCCTCCATCTGTCGATTGGGGAAGCCCAGTCACACCTATGCAAAGTCCGCCAGGAATCCATCCCTGTCAAAGGAAAGCGCATAAGGTTCACTTAACACTTCAATATTCCCTGTCCGGCGCATTTCCGGCAGCATCGCCTCCGAAACCTCAAACTCGTTCAGGGAAAGCGTGTCGTGAATGCGAACCACTCTGGCCCGGCTGTAATCAATTCGCGGACAGGTTCTGAGCGCGACGCGAAGTGCATCGCAGTCGTTATTCTGGTACATGGGAATCTTCCCGCCGTCGATCATCATGTTCGTTGTCAGATTTACCCATGTGCTCTCCCAGTCCACATCATTCAGGCAGCGGCGCGTGGTGATATCTGCCAGCCCAAGTCCGCAGGCATTATGATGGCTCCCCTCGCTCAGGCCGCGGATAAACAGCTTCTTCGTGTGAAAGTCGTCCTTAAAATACGGCATGAAGCCGCGGCCGGTGACATTGGGATCCGCCCCCTCGCCCGAGATATCCTTTCCGATCCGGTCAATCACCAGCACATCAATATCATCAAACAGAAATCTGGGCAGACGTTCCCGGGCAATCCGAAGAAGTTCCCGGTCCGTTTCAGGAATGTCCTCCCGGGCACAGACGCGCAGCGCCGCGATCTCATCATAGGCATTCTGGACCACGCCGACGGCAAAAAGCACGGGCATAGTTGACAGAAACACCTTTGCCGCCTTCGGGATGTTGTCTGCAAACGTGTCAAATCCACGCCGGTGCAGTGCGGAACAGCCACGGTGCTTTGCCAGTCCGATCGCCATCATCTTCATCAGGCCGCTTTCGTGTTCTCCCCGAAAGTCTGTATGCGGTTTGACTTTGTTATAGAGCACAATTCCATCTGCCTCTGCCGCGTATCGGTCACAGTACACCGGTGTTTTTCCTTCATCATCAAGCGTCCCGATCCTGACTGTGTCCATTCCGGCAAGTATCGGGGCACCAACCTGCTCCTCCGTAATCCCGTATCCGCGGAGAATTTCCAGATTTCCCTCAACCGTTCCGCCGCCATGGCTCCCCATCGCCGGAACAATGAACGGGGCACCGCCCCAGGCGCGGATCTGATCACAGATGATTCGCAGAATCTCCGCGTTATGCGGGATCCCCCGGCTGCCTGCCGTCACTGCGATGCGTTTCCCCTTCACCTGTGCAGCCATATCCAGCCGGCTGAACCCTTCATCCAGGCTTCCCTGAAGATCCTCCACCCGATCGCGGCTGTAATTTTGCCGAATCCTCACCATCCGCGGAATCTTTACTTCATCAATTCCCTGAATAGGAAAGGACATCTCCGGAAAATCGATCATTTTCATCAAAACACCTCCCTTTTTTCCACTGGATCAAAGCTCTGGCGTGTCATCCAAGGCGGTCTAAAACAAGGCCGTGAACGATTCATTTTATTCAGAACGGTGCAGCTAAGTAACCCGGACCCTTTTTGATAAAGGAACACACTTTGCAGTTTACCTGTCGCTGCGTGACAGAGCCGCTTTTGTTTACCAGGTTACGAAAAAGCCGAGGTTGATTTATGTCCGCCCCGGCAAAACTTATCATTGAATTTTCCAGCCATCCGTATCGTTTGCACATTTCATCCGGACAAAACGAACGTCATCGTCCGTAATAAAAAGCTGGAGTTTAAATCGATTATCCCATCTGTCTAAACTGCACCGTTCGAGGCTTTTTCAGCAAACGTTTATAGCGTTTCTGCTTCTCCGGTGAAATTCTCAGAATTTCCATTGCCTGTCTGGCCGTGCACTTTAAACTATTCATGACATTTTCAATATAAGAAACACTGACTTGTTCTTCCGTTTTTTCCATCGCTTCTCAATATCGGTTTTAATTATGTATCTTTGTACCTCTTTTCCGGCCTTCAGTGTTACAAGCGCTTTATCTGTGTAATGCTCCCCAAGGGCTTCGTTCACCAGCGCCGGAACATACGGTTTAAGATTGTGAATCATTGTCCGGAAAACGGAATCATACACATGAATCTCGTTATCCAGATCGTTCCGTTTATTCTTTCTGCCAACCCATGCTCCCAATTCACACTTTCACATCAGGCTCTGCTGTCCCAGGTTCGTCTGTATTTTACTTCCAGTTGCTGTGAACTGCAAGTAGTCCCCAGGCTGTTTTCGGAATTTTTCCCGGACAATGCACAAATTCCTTGTTACTGTTCACGTATTTTTGAGCGACATAGATAAGGTCAAGAGATGGCAGACCATTATAATAAGGATTGACCCTGTCGCACGCGACAGTTAGGCAAATCCAGGCCACCTGTAAAGCTGCTCCGGTAACTGACAACTGTGAGGCCTATAACGGTGAGCTCCGACTGTCAGTGTGTCTCTCGGACATTAAAAAAGCGGCCCACCATGCCGCTTTCCCGCCAGGGAATGTCTTCCCGGCTTAGATCGCTGCACAGTGGGCAACTTGGTAAAACCTGTCTTTCTGCTTTACAGCATTGGTGCATATCTGATCTGATCAGCAGGGGGAATGCCTAGGATGTCCATCGCCTCTGCAGCATTCAAGTTCTGTTTAACCATTAGATTATTAATCATTGCA
>JAGAHV010000110.1:0-3169 GCA_017626895.1 Clostridia bacterium
CTGACCGCCCTGGATTGTATTCAGTCCCTCCGTCATCCCTGCAACGCTGCCTGCATTGGCTGCCGTTCCATTGGTCTGAAGAGGAGCCGCGTTCATCCCTGCTGTCCCGTTTGTCTGCGGGAAGGCCGGCGTCATCCCTGCCGTCCCATTTGTCTGCGGGAGGGCCGACGTCATCCCTGCCGCATCAGCACTCTGCTGTGTCTGTACGGTTTCGGATTCAGTCTGACCGGTTTTCGGCAGATAAACACCGTTTTCCGTTGAGGTACTGTAAACACTGGGCAGGGAGGTCACCTCTCCCTGAGAAATACCATATACCTGAGCAAGCCAGGCCACATCCTCGGCTGAAAGATCGGAATTGTTCGGGTTTGTCCCATCTGATTCCGCTCCGGAGGAGGTTTGCGCGCTGTACGTCTGGGCTGAATAGGCTGTTTCCGCCATGGACAGGCCTGCAAAAGCCATCATAAGAACGAACCACGTCAGGAAATAAAATCGTTTGAGCATACCCTTTGTTCCCCTCTCCCCTTAAGGATAACCGGAATGCTTCCCGGGCTTATTTCGTTGGTTTGCTTACCCGCCTGGGAAGAGGCGAAATGGCACCCTGCGGACAGACCATCAGACACAAATGACAGCCAACGCACTTTTTTCCGTTTAGCACCGGTCTGCGCTTCTCATTCAAGCGAATCGCCTGATGGCCGCCATCCGAACACGAAATTTCACACCGTCCGCACCCGATGCAGCGTGTATGATCAAAGGAAGGATAAACAATCGTGTCCCTTTCAAGCACATCGGTGGTCTGGCTCACAAAGTCCAGTCCGAGTCCCATTACCTCTTTTACGGAGGAAAAGCCCATTTCTGCCAGATACAGATTGAGTCCTGCCTTCAGGTCATCGATGATCCGGTATCCGTACTGCATCACACTGGTGGTAATCTGAATGGAATTCCCGCCCATCAGGAGAAACTCCAGTGCATCCTGCCAGGTCTCTATCCCGCCCATTGCCGAGATATGCATTCCCTGCAGTTCCGGATCCTTGCCGATTTCTGAAATAAAACGAAGGGCAATCGGCCGGACCGCCTTTCCGCTGTAACCGCCCACGGAGCTCATGCCATGCACAGCTGGTGCGGAAACAAATGTGTGAATATCCACGCCAACCACGGACTTGATGGTATTTATCGCTGCAATTCCATCCGCTCCGCCGCGCCTGGCCGCCTCTGCCGCGTAACGCATACTTTCTACATTCGGCGTCAGTTTGGCTAGCACAGGAATCGAACACCCTTCCTTGGCGGCCGCCGTAAACCGCTCCACCAGTTTGGGAACCTGACCGATATCACTGCCAGTCCCTCCCGCAGCCATATTGGGGCAGGAGAAATTCAGCTCAACCGCATCTGCTCCGTTCTTTTCACACAGATATGCCAGTTCCGCCCACTCTGGTTCATTCTTTCCCATGATGGACGCCAGAATGCGCTTATTTGGATACTTATCCTTCAGCCTGCGGAATACTTCCATATTTTCCGGGACACTGTGATCCGAAAGCTGTTCGATATTCTTAAAGCCAATAATCTCCCCATTGTCCCCCTCAATTGCCGAGAAGCGGGGCGACGCCTCATGAATATCGATCGTCGAAATGGTCTTAAAGGCTGCACCTGCCCATCCGGCCTCAAAAGCCCTGGCACACATGTCATAGCTGCTGGCTACCACAGAGGAAGAAAGCAGGAACGGATTTTCAAGCGGAATGCCGCACAGATCGCAGCGAAGCCGGTCCTCATTGTCCGGAAGAGGTGTTTCACACTCCGGTTTTACCTGATAATACAGACGGTTGATCAGGTCACGAATCGGAACATCTCCGGACCGGACACAGACCCTTTCACATTCCTTGCTGCACATCAGGCAGGGATTCTCCTCCGGCAATTGTCCGGCAGCGGTCTGTTCATTCCTGAACCAGATGCTGCGCAGAAACTCTCCGGGATTCATATGCGGACACGCCCGGCTGCAGGGAGGATCCTTGCAAAGGACGCAGTTAATCATATCAAAGCGGGGGATAGACGGTTTGTTTTTTATCATCTGTACCTCTCCCTTCCGGGTTTACCTCAGTTTTTCAGAACCATCTTTCTTTGACGGGAACCGGGCAGATCAGTATTTGCAGAGGCAAAACGGACAACGACATGTTCAATAGAAAAGGAACCATCCGAACCGGCCTGTGCCCTGAATCACTCAGGAAAACAGGCAGTTGTCCGGATGGTCTGATGCATGTCTAAACGGTCCGGGATACAGATCAGTCGTCCTTCTCTACGCTCTTTTCGGTAATTGCGCAGGTCTGAGCATCAATGGAATACTCATACTCCAGTCCATTTGCATAGAACTCAATCTCATAGACCAGCCGTCCGTCATCCTCATCCATTTTCGATTTTTTCACACGGACATCTTCCGCTTTCAGTCCGGCGTCTGCCAGAGCCACCCGCATTGCCTCATCGTTTGTCAGATTCTGAGCCGCAAAATCACGCTGGAACGTTTCTTTTTCAAACTCATCAATGCTGCCGGTGTTGGCATCCACGTCCATCTCATACTTGCTGTTGTCATCAAAGAACTCAATCTCATAAACCGACCGTCCGTCATCCCAGTCCAGATGCGCCTTGATGAAAGTCGCATTCTCCGGCTTTACACCGGCATAATCAAGCGCTGTTTTCTTGGCATCCTCCAGTGAAATCTTGTTCTCTGCCACTGCGCTCAGCGCAAACACCATTGTCAGAACAACCAGAACAGCGATAACAACTTTTTTCATTTCAGACCTCCTCCTTTTATCTTTTTCCGGGTTTCCCTTTTTCACTCTGTCCGACCCGGCGGCGAAACAGAAGGTTTTTTCAAAAGAAACAGATGGATGCCGTTTTCGCCCATCCGCAGTCCCTCGCGGTCCGCTGCAGAATTTCGCATCCTTTCTGACAGTATATACGTACAAAAACGTTCCCTGTCAGAAAAAAGTTGCATTTAGGCCGATGTATTTCCATGCACTCTGTCTCTTTCGGATTTCCTATTTTATGATGCCAGGGTCAAAAGATTGGGTTGAAGGCTCTTGGAGGGGTCTTGAGGCTATTTTGACCTGTTAGCGGCTCGGATTTGTCTGCCATGAAAAGATCTTTCGAATATTACGAGGAGGCATCATTTCGGGCAGACACA
>JAGAHV010000111.1:0-3054 GCA_017626895.1 Clostridia bacterium
GTGGAACGCGACGGTTCTTGGAATCCGGGAACTTCTCTCAAAAGAAAAGGATTCTGCCGGAAAGATTGCCGGAATCAGTTTTTCCGGTCAGATGCATGGTCTTGTGGCACTGAACCGGGAAGGAAAGGTAATACGGCCGGCAATCTTATGGTGCGATCAGCGTACGCAGAAACAATGTGATTTCATCACTGAAAAGGCAGGCGGAGCAAAGGGACTGCTGGCGCTGACGAATAATCTGATGCTGACCGGTTATACTGGCGGGAAACTGCTCTGGCTGAAGGAGCAGGAACCGGACAGCTTTGATTCCATGGTAAAATTCATTTGTCCGAAAGATTACATTCGTTTTAAACTCACGGGTATTCCCATGACGGATGTTTCAGAGGCTTCCGGAACGGGATTCTTTGATACGAAGGAAAGAAAATGGTGTGAATCTCTGATTTCAATGGTGCAGCTGCCGCGTTCCATTTTCCCGGAGGCGGTTGAATCAACACAGCAGGCCGGAAGTGTGTCGGAGGAGGCGGCCGCTCTCACCGGTCTTCCGGCCGGTGTCCCTTGTTATGCAGGCGGCGGCGATGCGGTGATTCAGGCGGTTGGATCAGGGCTTGTGAGCCCCGGGACGATTGGAATTGTGATTGGAACCGCCGGGAATGTGTCCATGAGCTTTAATCAGTTTACGCCGAATCCGCAGGGAAAATTGCAGATGTTCTGCGGAAACGAGCCGGGACTCTGGACAAGTTTTGGCGCAACACAGACAGCGGGCGGCGCGTACCGCTGGATGCGGGATATGCTCTGCAGGGATCTTGTTCATGAGGCGAAAAGTACCGGCCAGAATGTGTATGACCTGATGAATCGTGAGGCGGAACAGGCAGGCCCGGGAGCACATGGAATTCTGTTTGCACCCTACCTCTCGGGTGAACGCTGTCCATATCCGGATCCGAATGCACGCGGACTGTTCTATGGGATGAGCCTCTCCACCACACGGGAGGATATGATTCGTGCAGTCATGGAGGGCATTACCTTCTCGCTAAGACAGATTGCCGGCATCTATGAGGAGATGATGCCGCTGAAGGCAGGGGTTTCCTCCGGAGGCGGTGCGGCCAGCCCGCTGTGGCTTCAGATGCAGGCAGATATTTTTGGATTGCCGATCAGGACGGTTTCAGCAGCGTCCGAGGGAGGCGCGTATGGTGCGGCACTGGTCGGAGGAGTTGGATGCGGTCTGTTTAAAAATCTGACCGAAGCCGTTTCGGTCATTCATACAGAAACGGTTCATCAGCCCTGCAGGGCGAACCAGGAAATCTATGCGTACAATTACCGGATGTACCAGAAACTGTATCCGGCCGTGAAACCAATATTTGATCTTGGCGCGACAGTTGGATATTAACCAGATAAGCCGTTTTCGGGCATCAAGCAAGATGATTGAGGATAAGTCGAAAAAATGCATTATTCAGACAGAGGAGTCAAAGCATGATATGGCCGATACGCATATTTAAACCGTCCACGGCGGGAAATGAGCATCTTTCAGAAATGGGTTCTGAAAAGCGCAAAAGCCATAAGTGGAATTCTTATATTCTATTGATTTGCATGCTGATCATTATTTGCCTGGCTTTTACAACACGATTTTTAAAAAAGCAGCAGACCTGGGCGGATCTCAACTATTCAGATGTTAATGTATTTCCCTCCATGAATCTGAGTATAGAAAACGGGGATACGTATGGAATCCACTCGGAGGGACCGTATTATCGCCTGCCTGCCGGGAAATACACGGTGAGACTTACAGTGGAGACAGATGGCGGAGGGAGCGTCAAATTAACGTGTTCAAACGGAGCGGATATTTCTCCTAACCGTTTTACATTTTCCGGAGAGGACAGCATGCCTGTTCTGGAATTTGAAATTCTGGAGGCGGCTGACGACTTTCAGATACAGATCAGTTTCGACAGCGGGACATACATGAATGTGCAGGATATTCGCCTGTATTCTCCGTTTTACCTCGATCATGTATTTTCTCTGACGCTTATCCTTATGACGGCGTTTGCGCTGATTGTTCTTCATCAAAAAGGAAGATTGCCCAAAGACAGTCTGCGGGATTATCTTATCCTTACAGCAGCGGTAATTGTCTGCAGTGTGCCGGTCCTGAAAGACAATATTGGAGAGCTGATCGATCTTGAATTTCATATGGCGCGTATTGAGAATCTGGCGGATGGAATGAAAAGCGGGCATTTTCCGGTGCGCGCAGGCGGTTTTTCGTTCAATGGATACGGCGCAGTTACCTCCGTTTTTTACCCGGATATTCTCCTCGTTCCGTTTGCCCTGCTTCGTATTTTCGGCGCGTCTCCAACCTATGTGGTTTCACTGGTTTGCATAAGCTGCAGTGCTCTTGCAGCCGGCATGGCTTACTATGCGGGACGACGCATGTTCGCAAGCTCACAGGCGGGTCTTATTACTGCAATTCTCTATGTATGCAGCGCTTATCGGCTCAACAATCTGTTTATTCGGGGAGCTTTGGGAGAAGGCCTGGCGATGAGCTTTTATCCGCTTTTCATTTTGGGCCTCTGGGAAATCCTGTATGGAGACCCGTCCCGCTGGCGTACCCTGACTGCAGGTGCATTTCTGATCTTTATGTCGCATATGCTTACTACCGTCATGGCAGCGTGTATGGCAGCTGGCATATGTATTCTGTCCATCCCCAGAATCTTGCGGGAAAGACGATATGTTGCGTTGGTAAAGGCATTTGTATCAACTGCCTGCCTTTCTGCCTTTTTTCTGGTTCCAATGGTTACCATGTTTTCAGAAGGTATTAATGCGGATGCAATTAATATTTACCGACTTCAGGATAAGACCATTGCACCGGCACAGCTCTTTCTGCAAAACAGGGGACTTCTTTTTGGAATAGCCGACCCAACGATTGATACGGCGGCTGTTGAATTAGGCCTTCCCGTTGTCATAGGCATTCTTGTTATCCTTTTGGAACTTTTCACGACGAACATTCCGGAAAAGACTGAGACTGAAAGGCGACGCTTTGTTCTGGTTCTTCTGACTGGCGGGTTATTCTTTGCA
>JAGAHV010000112.1:0-30917 GCA_017626895.1 Clostridia bacterium
GTTCGTCCTGAGCCAGGATCAAACTCTCATGTTTAACCCTTTATAAATCCTGTTCGGTTTCCCTTCACAGGTTTACTACTCATTTTACGAATTGACTGTCTTTTCATGAACAGCTTCGCATATGCTCAGCTGTTCCGCGTTCTTCTTTTCTGTATCGTTTTCAAGGATCATGTCCGCGAGTGGGCTTTTCGTGTGCCTCTCTCGCCGACAGCTTGCGCATTATACCTCAGGGTTATTTCCCTGTCAACACCTTTTTTTCGGGCATTTTTGGCCAGGAAAGGCCGTTTACCGAATGTTTTTTCACTGTTAAGGAGAAATAGTTCGTATATACAGGCAATCTCCGTGAAACATACCTGCTTTACGGAGATAATTATGTTTCAATTTCCGAATAAAATTCATTTTAAAAGAATTTATTGTGGCCTTGGCTGTACCAGTCAATGCGTCGTTTCCGGCGCTATGGGCAGATCCGATTCGTTGTGCACGATGGCCTCAATTGCCGCTTCAATTCCCTTCAGGATGTCCTCACGGGAGAGACTCGGGGTATTGGGACGCTGCTGTACCTGTTCATGCATAAAGGGCACATGCATGAATCCGCCGCGCATATGTGGGAAGGATCTGCTGATATGGTAAAGCACCCCGTACATCAGATGGTTGCACACATAGGTTCCGGTTGAATTTGAAAGGCTTGCCGGAATGCCGGCGGCTTTGATGGAGGCGACCATGGCCTTAACCGGCAGCGTGGAAAAGTACGCCGGCGCGCCGTCTTCAAAGATCGGCCTGTCCACGGGCCGATTTCCTTCGTTATCGGCAATGCCGGCATCATCCAGATTGATCGCCACCCGTTCCGGGGTAAGTCCAAAACGTCCTCCCGCCTGACCGATGCACAGTACGACATCCGGCTGTTCCCGTTCCATGGCTGCGCAAACCGTTTCGACGGCCTTTCCGAAGACCACCGGAACACTCATCCGGACAATTTCGGCCCCGGCAATCTCACCCGGCACATGGGCAACCGCCTCCTGGGCAGGATTAATGGAATCCCCGCCGAAGGGCTCAAACGCTGTAAGGAGTATTTTCATTTTTCACCTCTTGAATGTCCGTTCTGCTGTTTTCAGAACATCCTCATCTGCCGGTCAATCCAGGAAACCTGATCGGCCTCATGGATGACGTCCCCCAGTCCCGGATGCCCGACGAGCAGGGGGGATTTCGGATCATGCCTTGACATGGTCCGGCGCACCAGGTCTGGATCATAATTGGCATAACAGTATCTGCACAGATGACCGCAGGAATTATACGCACCGATATCGCCGCCGAGATAACAGGCACATTCCTTTCGGGCATTGGTGAATCTGGGGACTTTCAGGCGCTGCCCGATGGCTTTTTCATACATGGCAATCGTCATGCATCCGCTGCAGTCCGCCCCGTACGCGGCCAGTTCATCCCCCTCCGCACAGGGACGTACGGTCATTCCGGCAGCCCCGGCAATTTCAATGAACGCCTTCCCCAGTCTCAGACGATCCTCTCCGGACACGGCGTGAACCTCCGGAAAGTTCTTCTTCGTCTTCTCATACAGGTCAATGAAGCTGATCACCACGGTCTGTGTATAGCCCGCAAGCGCCTGCGCCATATAGGAAAACGCCCGGAGATGGCGCTCCACGGAATACGCTTCGCTGATAAACACCGGATCGTACCGCCAGCCTACCCGGTTTGGGCCAACCGCGTCCGACAGGCGGCGGAAGCTGTCAAGGACCTGCCGTTTTCCCGGTACGTAGGGTTCAATTTCCCGTCCGTAAGGTGTAATGGTAACATACCAGTACTGCCCGAAGGGCTGCAGCAAGTGCAGATGCGGCAGCATGGGCGCAGGGTTTTTGGTACACATCCCGATCACATCCACCACATCCGGAGTGAGACGGTACCGGGTCAGCAACTGCGGGTTATAGGGGCTGCGAACCAGTACACTTCCCTCCCGCAGACGGTTGCAGAACCACTCTGCGTAAAAGGCCGGAATGTCCGTTCGCTGTCCGGTATTGATAATCATGTTGTTCCCCTTCACTGAAAAGCCGCACCGCTCTTTTGCCGCAGCTTCTTTCATGGAAAAAGCATCCCGGAATTATCCGGGATGCTGGAAGTTTACGGATTCAGACGGTTGGGGCCACGGAAGATAAACATGGCTTCCTTAATCGTCAGGCCCAGAATCAGCATGGTGAGACGGTCCACACCAAGGCCGAAGCCGCCGTGCGGCGGGCAGCCGTACTTGAAGAACTCTAGATAGAACTTGACATCCTCGGTCAGTCCCTTCTCATCGCACTGGGCTTTGAGCACTTCATAGCGATGCTCGCGCTGGGCACCCGTCGTGATCTCGCATCCGCGCCAGATCAGGTCATAGCCCTGGGGAACCCCGTTTTCATCCCGCATATGGTAGAATGCGCGCTTTTCCGCGTCATAATCCGTCACAAACAGGAATTCGCTGCCATAATGCTTCTGTGCCCACTCATAGGAAAGATGCTCTGCCTCCGTCGTCAGATCACCCTTCTCCTCCTCCGGCACGACATAACCGAAGTCTGCTTCGAGTCCGGCATACAGATCCGCCAGCTTTACAATCGGGAACGGCTTGTCCGGTACCACCACATCCAGTCCGTATACCCGCTTGATGTCCTCGCCGCATTTATCATGGAGCTGTCCCAGCGCATAGGTCAGGAGTTCCTCTTCCATCTTCATGACATCCCGGTAGCTGTCAATATAGGAGAACTCCAGGTCAAAGCCGGTGAATTCCGTTGTATGCTTGTTGGTAAAGGACTTTTCCGCACGGAATACCGGTCCCACCTCAAAGATCCGCTCAAACCCGGCCGCCATCGCCATCTGCTTGTAGAACTGCGGGCTCTGTGCCAGATAGGCCTTCCGGTCAAAATACTTGACCTCAAATACGTCAGCACCCGACTCAGAGGCCGCCCCGATCAGCTTGGGCGTATGGATCTCCATAAAGCCGCGGTCCAGCAGGAATGTACGCATGGCATTTACCAGAACGGTCTGCGTCTTGAAAAGGACCTGATTTTTCTCCGTTCTCAGATCGATCCAGCGATAATCAATCCGCTGATCAATTGAGGAACGCTCATGTCCCTTCATTTCCTCACGATCAATCGGCAGCGGCGCCGCCACGGATTCAAGGATGATCTCCCTGGCAAGAACCTCTACTCCGCCAAGCTTGACATACTCATTCTCTACCGCTTTCCCGATGACGGTAATGACGGAATCCAGGGTAATGGCATCAACCGCCGCATCCAGGTCCTCATTTTCCCCTTTTTCTACCGTCACCTGTACCTTGCCGGTAATGTCCTTGAGAACGATGAACGCCATCTTCTTCTTGTTGCGGATGCTCTCCACGAATCCCTGAACCTTGATCTGCTCCGCATCACGTACCTGTGATGCATACGTTCTTTCCATTTGGCAAATGCCTCCTCTATTCTATCCGGTGTTCGCCCTTGCGGGCGAAACCTTGATCAATCTCCGGTTACAACTGAACCGCGGTATATCTTAATCGTTTCAACGGTCTGTTTCAAGTGTCTGAGGGAAATTTCAGCCGTTTCCCGGCCGTTCCCCGCGAACTGCATCCTGTCCCGGACTTGTTCTGTCCGGGAATTGCCGGCCAGAGCGGTTCAGGGCTGCACCCGGCGGACAAGGGCCGCCAGGCCCATTCCGCCGCCCACACACAAACTGGCCAGGCCCGTATCCGTCCCCTCGGCACGCATCCGGCTCATCAGGGTAATCGGCAGACGGGCACCGCTCATGCCCAGGGGGTGTCCAAGGCCGATGCCGGATCCCCAGAGATTGGTCCTCTCCAGAATCTGTTCCGCCGAACATCCCCATTTCTCTGCCAGCTGATGGACACAGCCCAGGGCCTGGGCGGCAAACGCCTCATTCAGTTCAAGCGTGCCGATCTGCTCAGGGGATACCTGCGTGCGCCGGAGCAGTTCCCCAATGGCACCCACCGGCCCGAGCCCCATCACGTTGGGATCGCACCCCACCGCCGTGATCTCTTCCATTTCAAATTCCGGCTCAATTCCGTGTTTCCGGCACCAGGCAAGGTCCGCCAGAATCAGGAACGCACATCCATCATTCAGGCCGGAACTGTTTCCGGCGGTCACGGTTCCCTCTTTCTGGAAAGCAGGACGGAGCCTGGCCAGTTTTTCCGGTGTGGAGGTCCGGTTGGGGAACTCGTCCCGGGAAAAGATCACCCGGTTTTTCCCCTGCAGCACCTCAACCGGACGAATCTCGGCATCAAAGCAGCCCGCATCCACCGCACGAATGGCCCACTGATTGGTTTCGTAGGCATACCGGTCCTGCTCCTCACGGGAAATCCCGCAGAGCCTGGCAATGTTCTCAGCGGTGACCCCCATGTGAACGCCGGACATCGCATCCTCCAGTCCGTCCCGAAGCATGAGATCCTCAAGGGTGAGATTTCCCATGCGCGTTCCCTGCCGCACGCGGCCACTGGCCACATACGGAGCGTTGCTCATAAACTCAAAGCCGCCGCACAGCACCGCTCCGCCCTCGCAGCGAATGATGTTCATCGCCGAGCGGATCGCCTGCATGCCGGAGCCGCAGACCATGCTGACCAGATGCGCCGGAACCTCTGTCGGAACACCGGCGGCCAGTGCAATCTGCCGGGCAGGTCCCTGCCCCATTCCGGCGGTCAGAACAGAACCGAAAATGACCTCCCGCACATCCTCAAGCTGCTCTTTTGAAAAAGATGCCTGAATCACCTGACGGCAAATGTCCACCGGATCACAGCCGGCGAGCGTTCCCAGGTATTTCCCGATAGCCGAGCGTCCAAAGCCCGCTGTATAAACCCGTTCCATGGTTTTCCTCCTCACAGTTGTCGTTTGCCTGAGCGGCATAAGCACGAGGCCTGGTTTGGACGGCCTGTCGCTGCGCGGCAGGCCGTCCTTCAGCGTCAGTCCTTTTCCGATGTGTTTTGTCACCGGCAGGCTGCCGGATGACAGGAATGGTCAGGGCAGTGACGATTTTACGGTCACTGCCCCAATCCGTTCTTACTTTTTAATCAGACTCATGGATGCCCAGTTTTCCTGATAATACTTCTCATACTCCGCCAGTGTATCATTCCAGGAAGCATACGCCGGATCCTTGCGGCGGTCCGGCAGATCGCAGTGTTCATCCAGCCAGTCCCCCAGATACGCCGTCACTTTCATGGCTCCGTCCGGGTTCAGATGGGAGATGCCGTCGTACAGATCCGTCTCCATATTGACCAGATCCGGGACATCAAACATATTGATAAACGGAACCCCCAGTTCCTCCGCCAGGACCGCGCAGCTGTTCATGTTGCACTGTTCCTCATAGCTGGCGGCACTGGGAATGGCCGTCAGGATGAGTTCAATTCCCTCATCACGGCAGATTTTGGCAATGCGCCGGATGGCATCCCTGCCGGGCATTTCCTCAAGATTCATATCGGTTGTCCGTATAAAGTGGTACGCCGGAACCCGGTCAATCCGCATTTCCGCGCCCATCATGCAGGGGACGGAATTCATGGTCAGTTGCACGGTTCCCTCGATCATTTCCTCCCAGCGTCCGTGATACAGCGTGAAAGGCACCAGGAACTCATCCCAGTAACGCGAGGGCATGGTCTTGGTCACCGCCTGAATCTTCAGCATGTTCAGCGGCATGGCATCCATGAACAGATGCCGATAGGTGTACGCCCATTCATTGGACAGGTCACGGTCCATGTAGTAAACATCCAGGATCACCATCTTCGGCTTATGGAACTGCAGAGCCAGGCGCAGCGTCCACTCGGTGAAATCAATCAGTTCCGAGGAATTGGCGATATTGTAACTGGCAATGCCGTGATCCCGGTAAAGCTGCATGGGGTAAACGCCGTCAAACACATGGCTGGTTCCCATCAGGAACACATCAAAGGGCTGTGTTTTCTCATCTTCCTTGAAAAACCGTTCATACTTGAGATTGCTGTCAGGCCGCATGAAAAACCAGTTGGCCAGAAGCAGACACGCAATCAGGCAGGCAATCCAGATCAAGAGGGCAATGATGCTTTTTCTTGTCATAACTTCTTTCCCTCCTTAAAACTGGAAATAGATAAAGGCCTGTGCGCTGTATCCGGGACCCCAGACACCAAAGATGACAATGGACATCACGGCCAGCAGGTAGAGTGCCCCGCGCACCGGGAACGGGAAACGGTCTGTCAGCTCCGTCACCGACATCTTTCTCTCGTGGATCACCTCAAATGTAAACAGGATGATAATGCAGATGGAAAGGACAATCGCCTGCAGAACGGTAAAACCGGTATCAAGGGGCGCCGAGTTCCAGTCCGTGACAATCCTGCCCAGCATCCCCATGGCGCCGCTCATGGAATTGGCGCGGAAAATCAGCATGGTAATGGCAATCAGGAAATCCGTTCGGAACGTGTCCCACACCCGGTGCATCCGGGGATGATGTATTTTGGGTTCCGGGAAAAAGCCCTCCACCACCTGCAGTGCACCGTTGAGCATGCCCCATGCCACATATTTGAGCGCGGCGCCGTGCCACAGACCGGACACCGTATAAACGACCATGGTGTTAAACGCCTTCCGCGCTTTTGACACGCGTCCGCCGCCCAGCGGGAAATAGATATAGTCCCTGAACCAGGTGCCAAGGCTCACATGCCACCGGGCCCAGAAATCCTTGACCGATATGGCAAAGTACGGCTGCCTGAAGTTGGTCATGAGCTTGATGCCCAGCACCCAGGCCGCACCAATGGCGATATGGCTGTATCCGCCGAAATCCCCCAGATCCTGAATGGAAAAGACGATGGTCGCCAGGGCAATCTGCTTTCCGGAGGCGTTGATCCAGTTATTGAAGATCGCATCGGCATACACACAGGCCCGGTCCGCAATCACCACTTTCTCAAAAAAGCCCAGCATCATGATCAAGAGGCCGTTCCGCACGCGCCTTGCATCAAAATCATGCGGTTCGCTCACCTGACGCAGAAGGTTTCCGCTGCGCTCAATCGGTCCTGCCACCAGCTGGGGAAAGAAGCTGACGAAGAGCGCATACTTGAAGATGTTTGTTTCGACCTCCGTTTTCCCCCTGTATACATCAATCATGTATCCCAGAGCCTGGAAAACGAAGAAGGAAATGCCTACCGGCAGCAGGATCGACACTTTCGGTGCCTGCCACTGCAGGTTCAGGAAGTTCGCAATCCGCTGCAGAATATCCAGGAAAAATCCCGTGTACTTGAAATACCCCAGCATGCCTATATTGGCAATGATTCCAAGTGCCAGGATAATCTTCCTTGTGCGCACCTCCTTAAAATGTGTAACGGCCAGAGCTGCTACCCAGGTCACTGCAGTACTTGCTGCCATCAGAAGCGCGTACTCCGCGTGCCAGTTCATATAAAAATAGTAGCTCATGACAAGCAGCCACACCCAGCGGACTTTCTTTGGGATCAGAAAGTATACCAGTGTGACAATCGGGAAAAAGACAAGAAACTGGTACGAATTGAAGAGCATAAATCCTATTTCCTTTTCTATTCTGATTCAAAGCGGTCCGGACAGGCATGAATTTCCCGGACAGCATTTTGACAAAACCGGTTTACATTTCTCCTGTAAAAGTGTACACTCACACCCGACAGAAAACGCTTTTAACTGAGGATCACTGTCCCTCAGGCCTGATCTGCAGGCAGCAAACAAAAGATTGGCCTGCCGCGCAGCGACAGGTTGTCAAAGCTGCGCCGGAAAACGGCCAATATTGAGCCCTGAAAGGAGTTCCCTATATGAAAACAAGCAGAACCCTCTGCTCCATCCTTTGCCTTCTTCTTCTCTGCTTCTGCCTGGGAGCCGGCGCCGAGACGGATTCCTCCATCACCCTGGGCCGATGGGAAGGGCAGCCCCTTACCTGGCATGTTCTCGCAGAAGACGGGACAAAAGCACTGCTGCTCATGGACCGCTGCCTCTCTGCGCAGCCCTACCATTCGGAAAACAAAGCGGTCACCTGGGAAACCTGCTCTCTGCGTCAGTGGCTGGCAGAAACCTTCTATTCCACCGCATTTACACCGGCCGAAGCCGGCGCCATCATCCGGGTCAACAACCCGAATCCCGACGCATACGGAACCCCCGGCGGCGCTGACACGGTCGATACTGTCTTTGTTCTCAGCCGGAGTGAACTCGAGTCCCTTATTCCTGTGCTGCGGGACCGGAAGGCCCGTCTTCTGACCTCCCCGGATCCCGCTGCCAAGCCCGGAACAACGGCCTTTGAATCCACCTATGACGGCGCAACCCTTTACTGGCTTCGCTCCCCGGGCGTGGATGACAAGCATGCCTGCTGTGTTTCCTGGTCCGGCGTTGTCGAAAGTCACGCCGTAAAAGCGGCAACCATTGCCATCCGCCCGGCCATCTGGGTGGAGCGTTCTCTCCTCGGTTTCTGATTCGCGGTGCACAGGCACCGCTTATTTTTTATTCAGGATGTCCTGCATAATCTCTTTCATCTCTGTGTGGGCAAGCGGTGCACCAGCAATCACCGAGCAGTCGCCCGTCAGTGAAACAGGGCTCCCGTCTGCCTGCGTAATGACGCCGCCTGCCTCCTCAATGATCACGGACGCGGCTGCAAAATCATAGGGGGAAAGCAGCACTTCCAGACACGCCACATTGCTGCCCGAAGCGACACGGCAAAGATCAATCGCGGCACTGCCGCCGCTGCGAATGGTGCCTGCTTCCCGGTACAGTGCCCGAAGGATCTCAAAGAACTGCGCCTCATGCTCCGGATTGACCGGGGCATCAAAGCCCAGGATGCCGCCCTTCAGCTTTCGGTTTTCCGTCCAGATGCGGCGATCATTGAGATACGCTCCCTGTCCGCGGACCGCCCGGTACATTTCATTGTTGTACGGATTGAAGACAAACCCGGCAATGATCCGGCCATCCTTGGCAATTCCCACGGAAACACAGCTGTGATGATAGCCAAAGACAAAATTGGTTGTCCCGTCAATCGGGTCCAGATAAAAGCAGAATCCCTCTTCACTGCCCCGGGCATCATTCCCGTCCGTGATCTCCTCACCGAAAAAAACGGCCTCCGGCACCAGCGGCCTCAGGTTTTCAATCAGGTACTGCTGGATCCGAAGATCGTAATCCGTCACAAAGTCAAGTTTGCTTTTCTTGGTATGCACCTGTTCCCCGGTCACATGTGCATCCCGTATCATCTGTCCGGCCTGCCGGACCAGGTGTTCTACACGGGTATAGTCAATCATCTCTGCCACTCCTCTCCTGCAATTTATCCATCAGGCGCTGTTTAAGGCGCAGAATCAGTCCACCCGTCAACAGGATCACGGCCAGTCCCGCCAAAGCACCGCCACAGTCAATGGTCACATCCGCCAGCATTCCCTCACGTCCCGGAACAAACAGCTGATGAATCTCATCCGAACACGCATACAGAACCGCGCAAACAAAAGACAGCACTCTCGCCCGGCGTGTGCCGGCCAGGCCGATATACAGCAGGATACACAGCACCATATACTCGATGACATGGGCCACTTTGCGAACGGAAAAGAGCGGTATGTTTTCCTCCAGCTCCTCCCATTCCTCCATCGCTTCCTTCGACTCGCCCGACAGTGTTCTCGTAATAATCCGATGCAGCCGGAGAGAGACATAGTCACTCTGATCTTTCGATACATTATCCGGCATGGCTGAAAAGAAAAAGATGAGCAGCATCCACAGGACTGCCGGGACAAAAAAGAGAAGCCGGATCCGGCGCGCCAAAGTCATGTCTTTCTCACCCGTTTCAAGGCCGTCCTTCCCAGCACGTACACCAGAATGCCAAACAGCGCTCCGCTGCTGTCGATACAGACATCCCGCAGTTCCATACTCCGTCCTGAAACAAAGAACTGATGGAACTCGTCCAGACATGCATATCCGGCACAGATAACCAGTGCCAGGGCCGGATGCGGGACACCGTTTAAAAAGAGTGCCCGGACCATCAGTACACCCAGTATCGCATACTCAGTAAAGTGTGCCGCTTTCCGGATATAGAATTCAATTCCTGCGCCCGCCAGCCAGGTCGCCGTTTTCTCGCCAAAGAGGCTGCGGACGATCCACAGAACAAGCCGTACAATCTTTCCGCTCTGCTCGGATGAGTCCTCACTTGAAAACGAGGAAAAGAAAAAGATCAGTGCCATCCACAGGACAACATAGACAATGGCACGACACTTTTTGCCCATATTCAGCCTTATTCCCCCACCAGATGCACCATCTGCGGCACATGTCCTGTATACGGCAGAAACCGCTCCAGGATATCCGACGTACGAATCTTGAGACTGCTGGTATTGATGCAGGGATGACAGCCAATGTACGGTTCCCGGATCACATCCTCGTCGATGAGCAGCGTCACTTTCTTTTCGGGATCAAAAATCAGTCCCATAATCGACGCACTGCCCGGCGAGGTTCCAAGAAGCCGCTCCATCTGTTCCGGGCTTCCGAAGGAAAGCCGGGCGGAATGAATCTGGGCAGACAGTTCTTTGGTTTTAAATACCTTGCTGCCCGGCATCATGAGAAGATAGAAGGCTGTCTGCTGCCGGTTGCACAGAAACAGGTTCTTGCAGATGGTGATCCCCAGCAACGCATCAATCCGCAGGCAGTCCTCCATAGTGAGTGCCGGCTCATGGTCCGTCCGCTGAAAGGCTATTCCCAGTGCATCCAGTGTGTCATATACCTTTATTTCCCGTTCCAGCCGTCCTGTCTCATCCGCAGGCCGGCCATCCATCAGTAAAATCTCCGTCTCCGTACGCCCTCTTCCCCTTTCTTTTCCGCCTGAACGCCTCCCGTTTAGTGGCCGACGTATTATAGCATGCCCTGAATTAGCGGTCAATTCCTGTTTCAGCCCGGTTTCGGCCCCTTCCCGTGACATCGGATCGGTCTCTGTTATACAAAAACCAGAAACAGACAGACGCTATGCAAATGATTCATCATCTGCATAGCGCCTGTTTATGTCACCCTGTCGCTGCGCGGCCTGTTCCATTCTCCGCCTGGCAGGCTGTCGCCGGCCGATCAGGCCTCCCGCTTATCGCCCCAGAAAAACAGTGCAACCGTTCCGGGACCGGTATGGCTTCCAATGGTTGTCCCAATGGAGTTGATCAGGACTTTCCCATCCAGGTTGGGGAAATCGCGTTCAACCAGGTCTGCAACCGCTTTGGCATCCTCAAGGCAGGCAGAATTGGAGATATAACATTTCCCGTTATAGTTGAGGCCGTCCCTGGCATGCTGCCGCATCATTTCCTCGATGCGGGCAATCACTTTCCGTTTCGTGCGCACTTTCTCCCGGGGAATCAGGTGACCGGTATCATTCACATTGAGCAGCGGGCAGATATTGAGCATCGTTCCGAAAAAACCGGCTGTTTTTGAAACGCGTCCGCCCTTCACATAAAAAGTCAGGTCGGTTGAGAAAAACCAGTGATGCAGTCTGAGCTTGTTCTCCTCCACCCAGTCACGCACCTCTTCGATGCTCATTCCCTCATCGCGCCGGTCTGCCGCGGCATCCACCAGAAGGCCAAAGCCGGAGGAAGCCGCCAGCGAGTCAACGATATAGATTTTCCGGTCCGGATACTGTTCCTCCAGCGTTTCCTTGGCAATCATCGCAGAGTTGTAGACACCGGAAATGCCGCTGGACAGGGTAAGATGCAGAATATCTTTCCCCTCCTCAAGGAAGGGCGTGAAATAATTGATAAATTCATCCGCATTCACCTGAGAGGTCTTCGTCTCGGCACCACCGGACATGGCTGTGTAGAAATCCTGAAAAGAAATGCTCTTTCCAAGATCATCCGGATACTGTTTCCCATTCATCTCAAAATGAAAGCAGATATATTGAATGTCCCGACGACGGAAATGTTCTTCACTCAAATCCGCAGTCGAGCAGCAGCTTAATACATAACTCATTTGTATGCCTCCAGATCCGTTTTCTTGTTTTCCCGTTCCGATAGGCCCTTATCAGGAATCAGGAAAACACAAGCAGTTTCAGACCTGCACGGTCTGAAACTTTCCTGTCCATCGGATTCTATCACATTTGATGAGACTTGGCAATTTATCCGGCCAACTATTTTACGACGGATTTTTCAGAGTAGACGTTGAAGAAAGGAAAGCCGCTGCAGAAAGCGGAGATAAGAGAGATGAAATCAACCGATTCCTCCATATCGCTTCCCTCCCGCACCGGAATCATCCCCAATATGGAGGAAAGCATTGACAGCAGAATTCCCCGGTCTTCCCGAATGCCTGACCAGCCCGGAAACAATCGCGATTCTGGCGGCAAGCACACAGGACGCCAAGCACCGGCTCATCGCAGTCATTGAAGAGGACATCGGGATTGCTCAACAATGCAGATCTTTCCGCTGTACAGTTCATGCACTGAATGCCTGCACCGGGCTCCTTCTGTTCATGCCAAAAGGAAAGCACCGGCATGAACCAGCACGGGTGTTTCCCTGCCCGCAAAACGATGCTGCACAACCTTCTGGCAAAGTTGCCCCGTAAAGCATTTTCCCAGGCCTGGCTTGCGTGGACTTTTTTCTTTAAAAACGATCTGCGCTGACAGATGCACTGTTATGAAAGGACGACGTTTTCATTCGCTGATGATCAGCACTTTACTTTCGCTAAATGAAAAAAGGAGCCGAAGCTCCTTTGGGATGACAGGTGATAGAAGGTTTTACCGTATCGTCGCCTACTTTTGTAAACGGCTCTTCGGTTTGTCCGGAATCGTTCTGGCAATCCTCCCTTGCTCAATTAATGGATTCAGGTACTTCCTGACGGTTTTTCTACCCTTTACGCCCAGATGATCTGCTATTTCGTGCGTGTTTTTCGCAGTCACGCAAAAACCCATATTCCCAACTGACTACTGACTTGGGGATTTTTTGTAAAGGATCTCATAAACACCCGAAATTCAGCTATACAGCCTCTCTTTTGCAACTATATTTAGTTGCACTTTCTTCCTACCTGTGATATACTGACCTTAAAGGAGGTGTTGGACATTGGGTCAGAAAGAAAAGCTCATTGCTAAACTTAAATCCACCCCCAAGAACTTTACCTTTGAAGAGGCTGAATCTTTACTTGGATACTTCACTTATAAGAGAAGCAATAAGGGCAAAACAAGTGGATCCCGGGTTATGTTCACAAGCGAGGAATACAAAACAAAAATCATATTGCATAAACCGCATCCTCGTAAGGAACTATTGGAATATCAGATCAAGCAACTAATCGAGCAATTGGAACAGGAGGGATTAATATGAATAATCTGATAGAATACAAAGGTTACATCGGTAGTGTCGAATTTTCTGAAAGCGATAGTCTATTCTTCGGAAAAGTCCAGGGTATCCGTTCTCTGATCTCTTATGAAGGAACAAATGCCACAGAGCTGATCAGCGACTTCCACGGAGCAGTTGATGATTATCTTGCGCTCTGCGAGGAAGAAGGTTCATCCCCGGAGATTGCCTACAAAGGAAGTTTTAACGTTCGCTTTAAGAAACGTGAAAACCATCGCAGAGCTGCCATCTATGCTATGACACATGGTCAAAGTTTAAACAGCTTCATTGAAGAAACCGTCGAGGAACGCCTTAACGCCTTGCATGCCTGACATTAATCTCTGTCCTTGCTCCCTTCGGGGAGCTTTTTCTTTATTCAGTTTTCTCACTTTCTGGTTCTTTAGCGTCTGCAGGAAAAAGCCAAATGTAGTTACCCACTTTGTGCCTTTACTTTAAGAAGGTTCTGACTTCGTTTATGGCCTCAGTCTGCCTAAATATTTGTCAATAAAATCTATTAGCCAAAAAGCCCCAGAAGCCTTGAAAATGGCAGCTGCAGAAAACAAGGATGACAGTGATGAAAAACAACCGACACCTCCATATCAGGATCCTCCCTGATATGGAGGTAGGCAATAACAGCAAAATTCCCCGGTCTTCCCGAATGCCTGACCAGCCCGGAAACAATCGCGATTCTGGCGGCAAGCACACAGGACGCTAAGCACCGGCTCATCACAGTCATTGAAGAGGACATCGGGATTGCTCAACAATGCAGATCTTTCCGCTGTACAGTTCATGCAATGAATGCCTGCACCGGGCTCCTTCTGTTCATGCCAAAAGGAAAGCACCGGCATGAACCAGCACAGGTGTTTCCCTGCCCGCAAAACGATGCTGCACAACCTTCTGGCAAAGTTGCCCCGTAAAGCATTTTCCCAGGCCTGGCTTGCGTAGACTTTTTTCTTTAAAAACGATCTGCGCTGACAGATGCACTGTTATGAAAGGACGACGTTTTCATTCGCTGATGATCAGCATCTTACTGTCGCTAAATAAAAAAGGAGCCGAAGCTCCTTTCGGGCTGACAGGTGATATTGTGTTTTACCGTATCGTCACATACTTCTGTAAACGGCTGTTCGGTTTGTCCAGAATCGTCCTGGCAATCCTCCCTTGCTCAATTGATGGATTCAAGTACTTCCTGACAGTTTTTCTATCCTTTACCCCCAGATGATCTGCTATTTCCTGCATGTTTTTCGCAGTCACGCAAATAGCCAATATTTTATTCTCAACTGGCATACTGACATAGGGAATTTTCCTCTCGACTTGGGGAATTTTTCCGTCGACTTGGGGAATTTGCCCGCTGACTTGGGGAATTTGCCCGCTGACTTGGGGAATTTGCCCGCTGACTTGGGGAATTTGCCCGTCGACTTGGGGAATTTGCCCGCTGACTTGGGGAATTTGCCCGCTGACTTGAGGAGCAACCTTTCCTCCCTCGTAGACCTCCTGTCCCAGTCTTTCGAAGGGAATCGTCACTACAATGCTGTTTTCATTAAACCGGATAATATCTTTCCCATACGCCTCCGTGATCCGCGGTACTCCTCGGCCCGTGTGTTCCGTAATATGGAGCTTGATAAGCACATTCGATAACGCCTGATTCACCGGAACGGATTCTCCTGCAAAAAACCTTTCATCATCTGCTTTGAAAGCAGATTGCCTCTGGAAAGGATCTCAATCCTATCTTGATAGGCTGTGAACATCGGAGCATTCCCGTCCAACCAGCGATTGTATACAAAGGCGTTGATCGCCGCTTTCTCGAAAGCAGATGTACTGAAAAGCGGCACTTCCTTCCGGACAGTTTGCCGTTTGGAAATCGTTGAATTATGGCAATTTCGAAGCGAAGGTGAGTAAGATTTATGCGATATAGCTTTAACTGTTTAGCGTCAGAGTATTTGTACCCGTATCATCGCTCGCCTGCTTGATTCCGTCAATATCGTCTGTGCTCCAAGGAGTGTGTTGGTTGACGGGAGGCGGATTGCGTTGTAAACTATCTATATACGGGAAAAGTGGGCAAAACAGCCGCCTTTTCTGCAGATCATACCTCTGATATCCTTTTTTCGGGAGGATTTTTATATGTTAACCAGAACTTTTTTCAATCGTGCTCCTCTGACCGGGAATCAGCTGGCCATGCTGCCGGCGGGTTCCATCCGGGCCGAGGGAAAACTGCGTGAGCAGCTGATTACCCTGCGCGCCGGTCTCCTTTCCAGCGTCTCCTCACTCATCCCGGCCGCCGGTCCCGGCAGCTGCTTCTATGGTGGAACACTTCCGGCAGATCCGGCCGCCGCAAGGGTACTTGAGGCCATGCTCTGGACCTCTGCGCTGCTGGCGGACCGTGAACTGGAGCGCAGTGCCCTTGGTCTGGCGCGCCAGGTGATGGAACACCAGCGGGAGGATGGCTCTTTCGGGGACGGCGCCTCGTTTTTGGCCTGTTCCGCCATGCTCCGGGCCATTTCCACCGCCTATTCGGTGACCGGTGAAAAGGCTTTCCTTTCCTTTATTATCCGCTACTTCAAATACCTGCATACCGCCCTGCGGGAAAATCCTCTCAGCGGTGAGGATGCCATGCACACGGCAGATACCCTGGCCAGCGGTATTCTGGTATACAATATCACCGGCCAGAAAGCGGTTCTCTCTGTGCTGGAGATGCTCATTGCGCAGGGAACCGATTATACCAGTCTGTTCCATACCTTCCCCTACCGTCTTCCCGTTTCCACCCAGATCGCCGAGGACGATCTGAAGGCCGGCGGCGAAAAGGGCGATTACATTGCCCGCCTGATGCAGATGGGCAACGGAGCGAATCTGGCAGAAGGACTGCGGGCCTCCGCCCTGACCGGCGTCATTACCGGCAGTGCCAAACATACCGGCGCGCCCGAGCGCGGCCTTGCCCGAATCAACCGGGCACATAACGCCGTTTCCGGCGGCATCACGGCAGATCCGCTGCTGGGCGGCCAGAGCCCCACGCGGGGTGTCAGCGTCGCTGCCGCGGCGGAAATGGAAGCCTCGTTTGAAACACTGTTCACCTGCCCGGACGGCGTTCAGTTCGCGGATCAGTGGGAACAGATTTTCTACAACGTCATCCAGTCCGCCTTCTCGCGGGATCTGCTGGCCGTCCAGAGCATCCAGCAGGCCAATCAGCTTGCGCTGCTCGCCGGCATTCGTTTCCCGTTTTCAAAGCCGGATGCCGCCCTGTATTCCCTCGGGGATCCGGAAGCGCTGAGCGCCATTTTGCCCGTTCTGCCCCGTTTCCTGATGCATCAGTGGATGCTGACAAGGGATGAGGGCATTTGTGCCATGGGGTATGCGCCCTGTCAGGTCCATTACCCGCTCAAGGATGTGCAGCTGCGCATCACGGTCGAGTCCGATTATCCTCTGTCCGGGAATGTGCGCATCACGCTCAACATGAACCGGGATATCGCGTTCCCGCTCCGTCTGCGGATTCCCGCCTGGTCCAGCCGGGCCACGGCGCTCATCCAGGGGGAAACCTTTGAAGCCGGAAAGACGCCTTTCCTGGTTCTCTCCCGTCAGTGGCATGACGGCGATGTCATTATGCTGAATCTGCCCATGAATCCGCGCCTTGAGAGCGGGTACCATCAGGCGGTCTCTGTCCACCGCGGTCCGCTGCTGTTCAGCCTCGCCCTTGAAACGGAGGCGGATTCGGAGACGCTCATCACCGATTACGCCCGCGCCATCGTGGCGGAGGAGCCCATAAAGGTCTGCGTGAACGAGGACAATACCCGGGTGCATCTGGAGGTCGGTACGGTCTCTGCCGGAATCTGGCAATCCAGTGACGGCATCGCCGATCCGCCGCCCATGGATATCCCCGAGGCCCGTCCGGAGGATGTGCAGGTGCTCTGTCTGGTTCCCTACGCCGACACGGTTCTGCGGATCAGCGTTTTCCCCAGCTACTCTTTCGTGAGGTAGGCCATGAGCAAGCTTTATCAGATTCTCATCTGTGACGATGACCCCATTGTCCATCAGTCGCTTTCCCTCTATCTGGACAATGAGGATTTTGGACATGAATCGGCCTATAACGGCGAGCAGGCCCTGGAAATGCTGAAAAAATCCCACTTTGATCTCATGCTGCTGGACCAGATGATGCCCGGCATGAGCGGTTCCCAGGTCTGCAGGACCGTCCGGAAGGAGTCCCAGATCCCCATCATTATGCTCACGGCCCGGGGCGAGGAAATTGACCGGATCCTGGGCCTTGAAATGGGGGCCGATGATTACATCGTCAAGCCCTTCAGTCCGCGGGAGGTCATCTCTCGCATCAAGGCGGTGCTGCGGCGCACGGCCCCCCAGGCGGAAAATGCCCATGCCCCGCAGCAGGAACTGACCACGCTGCACTTTGGTTCCCTTGAAATCCAGCCGGAGCGGTACAGCGTCCGCATTGGCGGTGCCCCGGTCAACCTGACCCCGCGGGAGGTGGATGTCCTGACCCTGCTCGCCTCCAATCCCGGCCGTGTCTTTGACCGGGACCAGATCCTCTCCCGGGTCTGGGGCTATGACTTTTTCGGCGATACCCGGACGGTGGATACCCACATCAAGCGGCTGCGCCAGAAGATCGACTGTGAGGAAATGGGGAAAAAATGGGATATCGTCACCGTTTACGGGAAGGGCTATAAGTTCGAGGTTCTTGAATGAAACACAGCGCCTCTTTTCGCCGGGCTCTGCTCCTGGCATACAGTTCCGTTCTCTTTTTCGCCATCATGCTGATGCTCATTTACAACATCGCCGCGCCCCGTCTGTTTGCCCAGAACAAGATCGATGATCTGGTTCCGAAAGGGGAAATCATTGCCGGCTATATTGAAAGCTCCCTGAGCGGCGAAATCTCCTCCGGTTACCTGATGCCCCTCATTGGCAGCAGCACCTCCCAGTGGGAGGCAACGGTCTGGGTGGTTAACGCCGACGGGGATACGGTGATACGGACGCAGGTGAGCAACGACCGGAAGGTGGGCAGACTGCCGGACTCCCTCGCCGTTTCCATGCTCCCCTCCGTCCTTAAGGGACAGACAGCTACCCATATCGGCAGCGTTCAGGACATCACACCGGAGAGTACCCGGAGTCCGTACAGCACCACCAACCCCCTCCGGTTTCTCGGCGACGCGGACAGTACCTCCGCCGAGGAGGACCTCAAGGACAAGATCATTGCCGTCGCGGTGCCCATTTTCTACGGGGACGAGGTGGTGGGTGCCGTCTTCATGGCACAGACCATGCGGGAGGTGATGAACAGCGTGCGCGTATTGACCAATACCATCATGATGTCCATCGTCATCGTGCTCCTGGTCCTGCTGCCCTTTATCTTTTTCACCGCCTCCCGGATGACCCGGCCCATTACCGAGATGCGCAAGGTGGCCCTCACCATGGCCGCCGGCGATCTAACGGTCCGCGCGGATGACCAGGGAAAGGATGAATACGGGGAACTCGGCCACGCGCTGAACGTCCTCTCCTCCGAGCTCGGCCGCACCATTTCCTCCCTGCAGCTGGAACGCAACCGGCTGGCCGGATTCATCAACGGCCTCAGCGAGGGCATTCTGGCCTTTGATTCCTCCGCCCGGCTTACCCTGATCAACCCCGCCGTTTCCCACCTGCTGGGCCTCAGCACGGACGCCGCGGAAACCGATGCCGCCGATGCCGAACTGCACGAAAAGAATGGCGACGTCATCGGGGTGTTTGATCAGGTGCTGCAAAGCGGCGAAAGCGTCCAGAAGACCCTGTGGCGCGGCAAAACCGCCATTCACATTTCCGTCACCCCGCTCCTCGCCCCCTCCGGCGAGCTCAGCGGCTGTGTCGGCGTCCTCTCAGATGTCACCAGTGCCGAGCGCTTGGAGCAGACGCGGCGGGATTACGTGGCCAATGTCTCCCATGAGCTCCGCACACCCCTCACGGCCCTTCGCGCCCTCATGGAGCCCCTTCGGGACGGGCTGGTCAAAACCGAGGAACAGCGTCAGCAGATCTATGACGTGGTCCTTCGGGAAACCATGCGCCTTTCCCGTCTGGTCAGTGACATGCTGGAACTCTCCCGCCTGCAGAGCGGCACCATTTCCATGTCCATCTCGGACTTTCCGCCGCTCCCCCTCCTTGAAACCATCCGGGACACCTATCTCCCGTATGCGGAGGACTACCAGAAAACCTTCATCTACGATGTTCCGGATGCGCTGCCCCTGGTCCGGGGCAATCCGGACCGGACACAGCAGGTGCTCGTCGCCCTCCTTGACAACGCGTTCAAGTACACCCCGGACGGGGGCAAAGTGACCCTGGCCGCCGTCCCTGAGGGCGACCTGATCCGCATCACGGTCCGGGATACCGGCATCGGGATTGCAGAGGAGGATCTGCCCCACGTCTTTGAGCGCTTCTACAAGGCGGACAAGTCACATCACGGAAAGGGAACCGGCCTCGGCCTGGCCATCGCGTATGAAATCATGCATACCCTGGGGGAGGAAATGTCCGTGACCAGCACGCCCAATGAGGGCAGCGCCTTCACGTTCACCCTGCATCTCGCCTCGCAGACAACGGAAAACGCGTGACTGCCCCGGAATTTGTCAAAAAAGGAACGCCCTGAAAGAACCTTCTTTCAGGGCGTTCCTGATGTTTAATGGTTTAGCTGCCGTGCTCCGCGCGGTATTTGGTCAGAAGCTTTTCAATTCTGTGCCACGGATTCAGCAGATAGGAAAGGGACTGATCGTGATTCAGTGTGGCAATGACATAGGCCATGTACTTGCACATATCCGCCTGGGAAAACCAGGGACGATCTATGACCTCCTGCGGGGTATAGGTCAGATTCGTCGCAAAGACATGATCCAAGATGCCATCCGCATAGGCTTTGTCGAAGATCTCAAGGCCTTTGGTGAAGAACGCAAAGGTGGCACCGGCAAACACCCGGTGTGCTCCGCGGCCTTTCAGGTTCTGCGCCAGGTCCAGAATGGAATCCCCGGAGGCGATGATATCATCTGCCACAAAGATATCCTTTCCCTCTACGCTGTCACCCAGATATTCGTGCGCAATGATCGGATTGCTGCCATTGACCACCCGGGTATAATCGCGGCGCTTGTAGAACATGCCCATGTCCACACCAAGGGCGGAACTGTAGTAGATATTCCGGTTGAGGGCACCCTCATCCGGGGAGATCACCATCATGTGCTCCCGGTCAAACCGAAGATCCGTATACGTCCGGCACATCGCCTTCAGCATCTGGTACGTGGGCATGATGCTCTCAAATCCATGAAGCGGAATCGCATTCTGCACCCGCGGATCATGGGCATCAAAGGTGATAATGTTGGACACGCCCATTCCCACCAGTTCCTGCAGCATCAGTGCGCAGTCCAGGGATTCACGGGAGGAACGACGATGCTGACGTCCCTCATACAGCATGGGCATGATGACATTGATGCGATACGCCTTGCCGCTGGCCGCCGCAATGATGCGCTTCAGGTCCGCGTAATGCTCATCCGGCGTCATCGGCACATCCTTGCCGTACAGCTTATAGGTACACTGATATGCCCCGATATCGCAGATAATAAACAGATCGTATCCGCGAACCGTTCCTTTCAGCATGCCCTTTGCCTCGCCTGTTCCAAACCGCGGACAGGACGCCTCAAGAAGGAATCCGTTTTTGTCTGTTCCGTAGAAACTGTGCAGGCTCTGCTCCGCACTCTCACTGTCGGGTTCCTCGGCAATCTGCCATCTGAGCAGATAGTCATTGACCCTGCTGCCCATGGTTTCGCAGCCATTCATGGCAATGACGCCAAGAGGGGCAACCGGCCTCGTGGGGAATTTCTTTTCGGATTCAGGCTTCTTTATCATTTCAGCATCGTTCATTGGAATCCCTTCCTTTCTTGTCACGAATTCAAAAAAGAACTCGTCCGGTCGACTGGATTCAGGCAGACGGCACTCGTAATTAACAAAAAAGACATACAACTTCCGATGCAAATAATACACAAAACTTGCGGGAAAAGCAACCGTCAGCAAAAAGATGTTTTTGTAAATCTTAATCCGCTTTCCTACTCTTTTTGGCCCCGGTTTGGAACATATTTACAAAGTTCCCGTCAAATCACGCAGAAAGTGCTCCTGATTTTTTATACTTTCGGCGAAAAACTTTTCCATTTTCTTCCCTTCAGGCTGGTTCTGCGCCCGGCCGGGCCTGTCCATGAATCAGCTTGACCCTGTTGCCTCAATACTGCTATAATTGGCCCACATTTTAAACGAAGAAGGGAAAAAATTGAAACGGATTGTGTTGACCGGCGGCGGAACTGCCGGACATGTATCAGCAAACCAGGCTCTTATTCCCAGACTCCTTGAGGAAGGATGGGATATCCATTACCTTGGAACCGCCAGCGGCATTGAGCGCTCCCTGATTGAGCCCATTTCTGGCGTCACCTATCACATTATTCAGTCCGGAAAGCTGCGCCGGTATTTCGATCTCAAAAATTTCACCGATATTTTCCGCGTCGCGGCCGGCTTTTTCCAGAGTGCCTCCCTTCTCGGGCGTCTCAGGCCCCAGATCGTCTTTGCCAAGGGCGGGTTTGTCTCCGTCCCGGTGGTCTACGGTGCTGCCCTGCACCGCATACCCGTGATTATGCATGAAAGCGACATCACCCCGGGACTGGCCAACAAGCTCTGCAAGCCCTTTGCCAGCTGTATGTGCACCACCTTTCCCGAGTGTGCCGGACGGTTTGGCGACAAGGGAGTCTGCACCGGATCGCCCCTGCGCCACGAACTGTTCAGCGGCTCACGGGAGCGCGGTCTGGCCCTCACCGGGTTTGACGGCAAAAAGCCCATCCTCATGATGACCGGCGGCTCTCTGGGCGCCCAGACCGTCAATGACTGTCTTCGTGCCGCCCTCCCGGCTCTCCTGCCGGACTACGACGTGCTGCACCTGTGCGGCAAGGGAAATCTCTCAAAGGAGCACGACCATCTGGCCGGTTACCATCAGGTGGAATACCTGACCACGGAAATGCCGGACGCGTTTGCCTGTGCCGACCTGATCCTCTCCCGTGCCGGATCCAATACCCTGACGGAAATTCTGGCCCTCAAAAAGCCCGCCCTCTTCATCCCTTATCACAGCGGACGCGGCGATCAGATACTCAATGCCCGTTCCGTTGAACAGCGGGGACTCGCCAAAGTCCTCATGCAGGACAAGATGACACCGGAATCCCTCACTGCCGCCATCCACGAACTGGACCGCGACAGGGAAACCCTGCTTGCGGCGCTCCGGGATCTTCCGAATTCAGATGGAACAGATGCCGTCCTTGATCAGATTCACCGCTACGCAAAACCTGAAAAGTAACCGATTCTGACAGGAACTTTCCTTTCAGATAAAGGACTTGTGGAGATACACAGAAAACCATGGAACAGTTTGATATCATTGTCATCGGAGCAGGACACGCCGGCTGCGAGGCGGCCCTCGCAGGCGCCCGGATCGGCTGCTCCGTCCTTCTTCTTACCCTGAATCTGGACAGTATTGCCCTCATGCCCTGCAACCCCGCCATTGGCGGAACCGGCAAGGGACACCTGGTCCGCGAGGTGGATGCGCTGGGCGGTGAGATGGGTCTGGCGGCAGATGATACGTTCATTCAGTCCCGCATGCTCAACACCGGAAAAGGCCCCGCTGTCCATTCCCTCCGCGTCCAGTCCGACAAGCGTGCTTACCAGCAGCGCATGCGGCAGACGCTCTTTTCCACGCCTAACCTGACCGTCCGTCAGGGTGAGTGCGGAAAAATTCTGACGGAAAACAGCCGGATAACCGGAATTGAAACCACCACCGGCGCGCGGATCGGCGCAAAAGCGGTGGTGGTCTGTTCCGGCGTGTACATGGACAGCCGGATCATCATCGGTGAATGCAGCTGGCAGGGCGGGCCCCAGGGACTCCTCTCCTCCATGCATCTGGCCGGTGCCCTTCGCGCTCTCGGCCTTGACCTCCGCCGCTTCAAGACCGGCACCCCGCCTCGCATTGCGGAAAGTTCCATCGATTTTGACGAGATGACGCCTCAGCCGGGCGATGAACCCATTACCCCGTTCTCTTTCCTGACCGATCCGGACCACCTTGTCAACCGTGCCCAGTGCTACCTGACCTATACCAACGAGGCCACTCATGACCTTCTCCGGCGCAACATTCACCGGGCGCCCATGTATTCCGGTCAGATTCACGGAACCGGTGCCCGGTACTGTCCCTCCATTGAGGACAAGATCATGCGCTTTGCGGACAAGGACCGGCATCAGCTGTTCCTGGAGCCTGAGGGAATGTCCACCAACGAATGGTACGTCCAGGGCCTCTCCACCTCCATGCCGGAGGATGTGCAGCTGGAGATGCTCCACACCATTCCCGGTCTGCGGCACGCCCAGGTTCTCCGTCTGGCTTACGCCATTGAATATGAATGCATCGACCCGCTCCAGCTCCGCGCCGACCTCAGCTGCCGCAAAGTTCAGGGGCTCTATCTGGCCGGACAGGTCAACGGCACCAGCGGCTATGAGGAAGCCGCCGGGCAGGGCATCCTGGCAGGCATCAACGCAGCCCGCTTCGTAAAGCGCCAGTCCCCGGTCTATCTCGGACGGGATCAGGCCTATATCGGAGTGCTCGTGGATGATCTGACCACCAAGGGCACCAATGAGCCCTACCGCATGATGACCAGCCGCTGTGAATACCGACTGCTGCTGCGTCAGGACAATGCGGATCTGCGGCTTACCGAGATCGGGCATCAGGCGGGCCTCGCCTCCGATGAACGTCTTGAACGGACGCGGGAAAAAGCCGCCCGGACACGGGAAGCGATTCAGCATCTGACCCGGGTCTGGATTCCGAAAACCCCGGAGATGACCGCCCACCTTGCCGCGCTGGGACAAAGCGAGCCCGCCGGCAGCGTCAATGCCGCGGATCTGCTCCGGCGGCCCCATATCCGGTATGCGGATCTGGCTCCCCTCGTCCCGGATCTTGACGCGCTCCCCGCCGCTGTTCAGGAACAGGTCGAGATCTCTCTGCGCTATGAGGGCTATATCGAAAAGGAACAGCATCAGGTGGAAGGATTCCGCAAAGCCGAAAACCGCCTCCTCCCCCCGGAGACCGACTATATGCAGATCGAAGGGCTCCGCATCGAGGCGCGGCAGAAGCTCTGCGCCATCCAGCCCCGTTCCATTGGCGAGGCCTCGCGGATCTCGGGCGTCTCCCCCGGGGACATCACGGTTCTCCTCATCTGGCTGACCCGCTGGGAAGCCCGGCACAGCGCTGCCCTGTCCGCGCCGGATCGCCGCTGAACGCGAAAAAAGCACCCGCAAGGGTGCTTTTTGTGATTGTCCTCAGTCAATGCTCTGGGCTGCCGTGATGATGCTCATCAGGTAGACCTCCTCGGCATTGCAGCCGCGGGAAAGGTCATTGATCGGCGCATTCAGCCCCTGCAGAATCGGGCCAATGGCCATGAAGCCGCCCAGCCGCTGCGCGATCTTGTAACCAATATTGCCGGACTGAATTTCCGGGAAAATAAAGGTGTTCGCATAGCCGGCCACCTCGCTGCCGGGGAATTTGAGCTGACCGACCTCCGGAACGAATGCCGCGTCAAACTGCATTTCACCGTCACAGGAAAGCTCGGGATGGGTTTCCTTGACGATTTTCGTTGCCTCGCGCATCAGGTCCGGACCCGCTCCGGTAGCAGAGCCATTGGTCGAGTAGGACAGCATGGCAATTTTCGGCTCAATGCCAAAGAGTTTGGCGGTCCGTGCAGTCTCGACCGCAACCTCGGCTACCTGCTGAGCCGCGCTCAGGGTCACATTCCCGTCCGCATCCTTCTTGTCCGTGTAGGAAACGTTTATGGCGCAGTCGCCCATGGCCAGTTTCTCATCCCCGCGGATCAGAATCATGCAGGATGAAACGATGTTTGCCCCTTTCCGGGTCTTCACCAGCTGAAGCGCCGGGCGTACGGTGTCCGCCGTGGAGTAGGTTGCGCCGCCCAGCAGGGCATCTGCCAGGCCTTCCTTGACCAGCATGGTCCCGAAATAGTTGGCCCTGAGAAGCATTTCCCGGGCCTCCTCAGCCGTTGCCTTGCCCTTGCGCAGCGTGACAAAGTCCTCCACCAGCCGGTCCATATCCGCGAATTGGGCAGGATTAATGATTTCCAGTCCCTCAATGTCAAATCCGCCGTCCGCGGCAGCCGCTTTGACCGCCTCCGGATCGCCGATGAGCACCGGGGTAATGATCCCCTCCTGCTTCAGGCGGGCCGCCGCCTCAAGGATACGGGCATCGGTTCCCTCGGTAAATACGAGTCTGCGCGGTTCATTGGCCTTCAGACGTTCAACGAGATTGGCAAACATGTCGGGTACAGCCTCCTCTGCCGCAGCCAGGATGGACAGGCTCAGAAGCAAAATAAGTGCCAGTATCAGTCCCACAACTTTCTTCATAGACAAAACCTCACACCGGTGCGGCAGCCGGCACAACCCGGGGGATGAAAACGGGTACCGCAGAATTCTCCGTTTTCCAAAGAGCGCCCCTGTCGCGATCGACAGGGACATCTCTGTCCCTGCTCTGTTTACAGAAAGCACCGCAAAGGCCCGCACAACAGACGGCCGTTCCCACGGGGAAAGCTCCGCGTCCCTGTACATGCATCTGACCCTTTTGGCAAGCTATACTTTAGCACATTTTCGCCGGAAACGTCAATATCGCCCGTCTGACCATGCTCGTTGCTTCCCTTGACAGGTCCATATGTGCCTGCTATAATGCGCGACTGAATTAATCCAATGAAAACAGTGACACAGCAAAGCAGGAACCGTGGGCCAGCCGGCTCCCCGGTTTTCGCCCATGCCCGCGCCACTGATCCACTATAAACAGAAAGGACACCATCCATGAACAGAATTACCTGCCACGATCTGACCAAAAAGTACGGCAGTAAAACGGCGCTGGATCATGTGAACCTCGAGCTGGAATCCGGACAGATCGTGGGTCTCCTCGGCCCCAACGGCAGCGGAAAAACCACGCTGATCAAGCTGTGCTGCCGCCTCCTTCAGCCCACCTCTGGCGAAATCCTGATCAATGGCCAGAAGCCCGGCAAAGCCAGCAAGGCCAGCATCGCCTTTCTGCCTGACCGGGATTTTCTCCCTGACTACATGCGTGTCAGCCAGCTGGTCACCTATTACGCCGATTTCTTCCAGGACTTCGACCGGGAACGGGCACATCAGCTGCTTTCCTCCCTCCAGATTGACGAGAAAACGCCGCTGAAGCGTCTCTCCAAAGGCAACCGTGAAAAGACCCAGCTGGTTCTCACCATGAGCCGTCAGGCAGAGATCTACATTCTGGATGAACCCATTGCCGGCGTCGATCCCGCCGCCCGGGATTTCATCCTGAGGACCATTATCGCAAACTATGAAAAGAACGCCCTGGTTCTCATTTCCACCCATCTGATTGCAGATGTTGAACCTTATCTTGACCGGATCCTGTTCCTCAAAAACGGACAGTTCGTCCTGGATGGTGACAAGAAACAGATCTGTGCAGAGCGCGGAATGAGCATCGACTCGCTGTTCAGGGAGGAATTCGAATGCTGATCAAACTGTTTAAGTATGATTTCACTGCCCTTGGCCGTCTCCTGGCGCCCATTTCCGGTGTTCTTCTCATCCTTTCCGCGGCGCTTGGATTCAACCTCCGCGGGGAGTTCAACCTGGAAAACTGGACAATGATCCCGATCATCCTGGGCGTTCTGCTCCTCTTCCTCGTTTTCTTTGCCTTTATGCTCACTTTCGTGCTGACCATCACCCGGTTCAAGCAGAATCTTCTGGGAAATCAGGGATATCTTTCCTTTTCTCTTCCGGTCTCCACTGCCGAGCACATCGCCAGCAAATTTCTTGCCTCCCTCCTCTGGTTTATCCTGATCGGGATCGTCTCAGGCGCCTGCTTTTTCATTGTGGCCACGCTCAGTACACCGGAAATCCTGCGAAAACTGACCCTCCCGTATATCCGTCAGTTCCTCGCCGATCTCGACCTCCCCATTTCCCTGACAGATGTCCTGATCACCCTGCTGCTCTCCGCTTCCAGCGGTCTTTTACACATCTATGCCTCCATCGCCATCGGACATCTCTGGCAGAAGCATTCCACGCTGCTGGGCATCATTGCCTATGTGGTATTGTCCATTATCAACTCCCGTGTTCTTTTCTATCTCTCCAGAACCGCCTTCTTTGCTGCACACTATACAGGCGCCAGCATTGCCTTTAATCTGGTCTTCTCCCTGATCTACGCGTTCATCTGCTGGATCATTCTGGAGCGAAGACTGAACCTCGAATAAAAAGAACCAGTTTCGGCTTCCCCGAAACTGGTTCTTTTTTGGCCCGATGGCCACTATTCATTTAACGTGCGCTTCGTAATTTTCCTCTGTATAGACCGGAATGCCGGCACATCCGACCATTTCCGCAAATACCCCGTTTCCATCCGTCAGGGTTTTGGTAAACATGCCGTCATAGATTTTCCCCGGCCCGCAGGACGGACTTCTCGCCTTCAGAATCACCGCCTCTGCCCCCAATTCCCGGACAATTTGAAGCGCACGGCCGGCACCGGTGACAAAGGCATCCGTCACATCCTCCCCGGCCTGGTTGATGACACGCGCTCCGCGCCGTTCACTGGGAATACGGGGCGTGGGAAGGCCGCCCAGAACCTCCGGACAGACAGGCACCGCCTTTCCTTCCGCCACCAGTTTCTGAATCGCCGGTATGGGTTTGGCCTTTCCGTCCATCCTGCAGGGAATTCCGGCAAGGCACGCGCTGACAACAAGCATCTTTATCCGTCCTCCCGCTGATTCAGTGCGACTCATAAACCGGGGATATCCATTCATACGCGTATCTCGGATCCCCGTTGGCGAGATAGATGACACCGCAGTACCGGAATCCTTCCCGGCGGATCGCCTGCTGCATCGGTTTATTGTCGGCATGGGTATCCACCCGAATATGCAGATAATGCTTCCGGGCAAATTCAACAGCCTCATGATAGACGCGGGAATGCGTTCCGTCGCTGGCAATCCGATGAATCGTCACATATTCCGAGTCATCCAGCCAGGCACCGTCAATTTTTTGGTAGGTGGGATCCTCGCCCGCATGCATCATGAAAACGCCGTAAATCCGGTCCTCATCCGTCACCATGGTATACAGTTCACCGCGTCCAATGTCCTCTTTCAGAATGTCCAGAGCCGGATATCCGTTCACCCACTGATTCATGTTTCCATGATCCCGCATAAACTGCCTTGCTTCTGCATAAATCTCATTGATAACCGGCAAATCTGTCTCTGTCGCTTTTCTGATCATATGTTCCTCCAAATGAAGTTTGTGTCCTGAGACGTTTTCCTGTTCTCACCCGCAAGCGGGTTCATTATGGTGAATCCGTCCGTTTTTCAAAGAGAAAGAATCAGCTGCTCCAGTTCCTGAGGGGTGGACACCACATATTTAGCCCCTGCCCCCTCCAGATTTTCACGATCCCTGAATCCCCAGAGAACACCGATTCCCGGAATTCCGGCATTGGCAGCCGTCTCAATGTCCACATCGGAATCACCCACATAGACGGCTTCCGTTCCGGGAACATTCAGCCGTTCCATGGCTGCAAACACACTGTCGGGGGCAGGCTTTCTCGCCCTGGACGGGTCATCTCCCACACTGACGGTTATCCGGTCACCAAAGTACTCCCGGCAAAGTTCCTGCACCGCAAAATCAATCTTATTGGATACAACGGCATGACGAATTCCCTCATTCCGGAGATGATCCAGCAGTTCCAAAATTCCCTCATAGGGTTTCGTGCAGTCCCGGCTGTGCCTGGCATACGCACGGAGAAATCCATCATAGACCGACTGGAACCGCTCGCTTCCTTCCCCTTCCGGGATTGCCCGGGTAATCAGCATCCGGGTCCCGTTTCCGACCATGTTTCTGACCCGTTCCCGGGAATGTTCCCCGAATCCGTTTTCCCGAAGCGCCAGATTCAGACTGTTCGTCAGATCATCCAGCGTATTGAGCAGTGTCCCATCCAGATCCCATACAACTGCCCGGATTTTCCCCATTCTCTGTCCATCCTCTCAGAAATCCTTTTGAATTTGAATGTCTTTCATCTATCGTTGCAAGACTGCCAAAAACCACATCTGACAAAACTCCACACAGATTAATGCACACAAAACCGAATATCCGGATATTGTCAGCTGCAGCATGCAAATACGCCCTGATCATTCAATGGATATTGAAACTCCATTCATTGATTATTAATGTGATTACATTGGTACATTTATATCAAGCATTCTCCTTGGACTACTCGATATCTGTTTTTATGACCAGAGTATTATATTAATCATGATAGAAACCTGTATCTGTATCACGTGCCCACATCTCATACATTTCCATATAGTGCTTCTTGATATAGCGCTGGATAATTCGAATCTGATATTCTGTCAGTTGTCCTTTATTCTGTACATATGTTCTCCCATCACTATAAACAAAAAACTTGGCCGAGCCTGATTCAGTATATTTCCTGTCGCTTGCATGTGCATGCATACATTCAATCAAACAATGTTTTGTGTAATAGAGATAGTGATCTGCTACTTTAAACGGAAAGTACTTGGGCATTTGTCTCCTCCATAAACTGAGAATCCTCCTTCCAGATCTTCAGTACAATTGCTTGCTCAATTTCGTCCATACTGGACTCAAGCATCTTACCTTCAGGATTGAAATACATCGCGCTTTCCGGATGATATAAATTCAATACAGAAATATTCCCATTCTTCCAAGTAAAAGCATAGCCCCGGACGATCATATCCGCATTATCTGCTATTTCCTTTAATCTTTCTTCAGGCATACTTGATCTCAACCTCCTTGATAGGTTCCAGAAAACTATCAGCATCAATATAAAGGTTTTCCAGAATTGGAATCAGATCGATATAATCCTCTACTTCCTGATCTGATTGAGCTTTAGTCAAGCACGACACCACAAGGTACCCATGATCCCATTCTTTTATTTTAGTATACTTCTCAAGATTTTTACCAGTATAAAAAGTAATCTTTCGGTCTCTAAATGAGAAGGAAGTATATTCTCCATTACTGCTTAGTACTGCACTTTTGTCCATATGCTCTCCTTTATAAGCCGTAACCTGCTTTGGGCATTGTTGCTTTTCTGATACTCATACTTGACTAATCGACGCTTCGCGTCGAGCTTCTTTCTTAATAATCCATAGTTTTGTCTTTCAGTCCGCATGTTCTTCCAGTGCTTACTGTTGCTATTGCAACATGCCACTCCCTGTGTGCCTTTTTCGCATACGTTTTTTAATACACTGAGAAAAAAGGAGATCAAAGCCTCCTGTTTCAATCATATATGGAATTAAGAGCACCCATTTATTTACGTTGAATGAACCCTTAACCCCGTATAATGAATAAACACCATAGAATCCCCGCATCAGAAAACTGTTTAACGACGTACTTTTTTATTTTGTTAAGCAATCGGGACAGCTCGTTTTTTTTGAATTTACAACCAATATTATGATGCCAGGGTCAAAAGATTGGGTTGAAGGCTCTTGGAGGGGTCTTGAGGCTATTTTGACCTGTTAGCGGCTCGGATTTGTCTGCCATGAAAAGATCTTTCGAATATTACGAGGAGGCATCATTTCGGGCAGACACA
>JAGAHV010000113.1:0-3661 GCA_017626895.1 Clostridia bacterium
ATGTTTAACCCTTTATAAATCCTGTTCGGTTTCCCTTCACAGGTTTACTACTCATTTTACGAATTGTCTGTCTTTTCATGAACAGCTTCGAATATGATCAGCTGTTCCGCGTTCTTCTTTTCTGTATCGTTTTCAAGGATCATGTCCGCGAGTGGGCTTTTCGTGTGCCTCTCTCGCCGACAGCCTGCGTATTATACCTCAGGGTTAATGGGCTGTCAACACCTTTTTTTCGGGCATTTTCAGCCCGTAATGGTCAATTTCCGAACATTCCCTGTGAATGTTGCCGTCATTCGTTCGCGATTTGAACAGCAGCTGTGAATCATTGATGTTTCACGGACAACGTCAGCCGTTCTTTTTCCGAACGAAAATCTTTTTTACAAAAGTATCCATTTTCTCTTTTTCACGGCTGTCCCGGCGATTGCACATCCCGACAGAGCGCTTGAGTCCTGCAGTTTTTGCTGATATAATGTCTTTGTGGTACATCCCTGCGAGTTCTTTTGCAAACAGTCTGAAAGCGCTTCGCAGGCTTTTTTCATTCAGGTACGAACAGTGAGGCTTGTCATTATGCGAAATAAAATCCGTGCAGCACTGCGTTATTACAAATCCCATCTCTGGATTGAAATTGCCGTCTCCATCGTGCTGATTTCCGTGGTCCTTCTCCTGATCTTCTATTTTTATCTTCGCAATCAGTATTATGAGTACCTGATCTCTGAGACGGAAAAAACAGATGAGGTCATCCTCTCTGCCGCATCCAGCAGTCTCAATAACCTGTTCTCCGCTCAGCTGCATATCGGTGCCGAAATTGCGGTGAATGATGAATTATACAGTGCGGTCCACAGCATCCGGGAAGATACCTTTCATCTGACTCCCTCCGTACAGAGAAGGCTCAAAAACGAGCTCAGCCGAATCAGCCATTACTCGGAGGATATCGCTGCGCTGGCCGTGGTAACAGAGGAAGGCCTTCTGTACGAATACGGGCGCTACTGGAATGCCAACAGCCTGCCCGGCCTCTGGTCCGCTGAAAACCTCCCGGCTCTGCGGGACATGTATAATGGCGTTATCCAGCGTCTCAAAACCCATCAGGCCGGATATTATCAGGTCATGACCAGACCCGCATGGCGAACCGCACTGCCCGCCATGAACATTTTCCACATCGGCTTTCCCCTCATTGGCACCTATTCCTCCCTCTCAAAGGTAGAGGCCGTCATCGTTGTTACCTACCGAATGGAAAACATCGCACGGTCCAGTGCCCTGCTGGGGAACGACACCCTGGATTACACCTACCGATACCTGACGGATGACCAGGGAACCATTATCTTCCACGAGAACGCCGGTTATATTGGAAGCAATGAGGCGGACTATCTGGACCGGACAAAAGCAGAGGTCATCACCAGACCCCTTCAGTATTTCGGCTGGAGCGTCAATATCGCCATTGACCGCCAGGCCATCCTGAAACGGATCCAGGATACCTATTTCAAATCAGCGGCCGTGTACATGCTGCTGATCATGCTGGCCTTTGCCATCTGGACGATCCTGCTGCGATCCATCCTCCGTCCCGTTGACACCGTGAAACAGGCCATGAAAGAAATCGAACACGGCAATCAGGAAAAAGTCGAGATCCACGGCGAGCATGAGATCTGGCTGCTGGCTGCCGAATATAACCGGATGCTGGATGCCCTCAGGGAACAGCATGAAATGCTTCAGAAAGAATACCAGGAAAAGGTAGAAATGAGCGAGCGGCGCATCCAGGCTGAGCGGACCGCACTGGAGTCACAGATCAACGCACACTTCATTTTCAACACACTGAACGCCATCAACTACAACGTCATGCAGTCCGGGGATGCCGAAACCGCCGGCCTCATCAAGCGTCTCTCGAACATTCTGCGCTATACCCTGTCTCAGAAGACGGAGGTCACCCTCGGCTCCGAATTTGATATGGCCCTTCAGTACCTCTACCTGCAGAAATACCGCCTGATGGACAAATTCGAGTATGAGATTGTCTTTCCGAAGGAATACAGTGAATGGCCCTGCTGCAAACTGTTCCTGCAGCCCTTCATCGAAAACGCCATTGTCCACGGTTTTGAGTCCATGGACAGCGGCGGAAAAATCCGTGTCATTGGTTCCGAGGTCAGCGGGCGTTTCCAGATCATCATTGAGGATAACGGACGGGGCATGAGCGACGAACAGCGCGCCTATGTCATGGACAGTCTTCACGGCGAGGTGAACCTGAATCTGGCCCCCAGCAACCGCGGCATCGCCATCCGCAATGTCCTGATGCGGGCACGGATGTTCTTCAGGACAGATTTTGAAGCAGCACTGGAAAGCGAGCCGGGCAAAGGCACTAAATTTACGTTCCTTCTGCCGATCCCGAAACAGCCCGGCGAAGACGAAGACAGCGAGGTAATATAATCATGCGTATGATCGTAGTTGAAGATGAACAGCGTTCAAGAGAAGGGCTTTGCCGTCTGCTCTCTGCGCTCCCGGGGAACCATCAGCTGGTCGGCCAGGCGTCCAACGGCGTCGCCGCGCTGGACATGATTCTGCAGCTCAAGCCGGATGTTGTCTTTACGGACATCAAAATGCCGATCATGGATGGCATCACCCTCATATCAAGCGCCCGTTCCTATAACGTCAAGACAGAGTTTGTGATCACCTCCGCCTATGCGGATTTTGAATTTGCACGGCAGGGCATTTCCCTGGACGTCGCCGATTATCTGATTAAGCCTGTCACGCAGGAAGATGCCCTCCGGGTTCTCAAGCATGTAGAGCGCCGCCTGAACGGCGTCAAATCGAAAGCGCCCGAAACCCGCCTGCGCAGCAGGTATCCGGACTGCCATCCCACCATTTTAAAATCACTGGACATTCTGGAAAACGCGTATGCCGGAAAGCTGAACCAGCGCGACCTGGCTTCGGAGCTCGGCATTTCCCCGGAATATTTCAGTTATCTGTTCTCAAAAAACATCGGGATGACCTTCTCTGAATTTTTGCGCCGTCTGCGCATCGAGAAAGCACAGGACCTGTATGCCTCGGGAGAATGTCCGAAACAGGAAGTGCCCTATGCCGTTGGATTCTCAGATGCCAAATACTTTGCCCAGGTGTTTCGTTCCGTCACCGGCGAAAGCCCTGCTGAATACCTGAAGAGCCACAATCTGAACGATTAGGTCTCCGTCATACCTTAAAACTTTCTACTAAATCTTAAATTTTTTATACAAAATTGTCCCTCTTTTCGTAAATCTTTTGGTAGAATTCCAACAAAAACGATGATAGAATTTTAGCCAATAAGGCAGAGAATCGCCTTTCAAAAAATCAGGAGGGACAAAAAATGAAAAAGATCCTTACTCTCATGCTCGTGCTGGCTGTATGCGTATCCGCTTTTGCATTTGCCTGTGCCGAGCCCGTCGAAGTGGAACTGTGGCACTACTTTGATTCGTCCAACGACAAGGACATGATCAACAAGTGGGTCGATGACTACAACGCCCTGCAGGACAAGATCCATATCACCTCAACCTATGTTTCCCGCCAGGAACTGATGAATCAGTACGCAATCGGTGCCATCTCCGGAGAACTTCCTGACATTGGCATGGTCGACTCCCCTGACATGGCCTCCTTCATTTCCCTCGGCGTATTCGCTGACATCACGGATCAGCTGAATGCCTGGGGC
>JAGAHV010000114.1:0-5880 GCA_017626895.1 Clostridia bacterium
CCAGTACCTTACTGCCTCCTGAAAGAATTCATCCATTGTCAGCTCATTCTTTTGACAGTAAGCTTCCATGTCTGCCATGGCCTTTTCCGTTGCCTCAAACTGATAGATCCAGTACTTAACCCGTTTATCCTCTTTACCGCCACCTTCAACAACTTTCGCTGCCGCGGTTTTCTCCCCCAGCCGGTACGCACTGAGCACCCCTTCCACAAATCTACCCTTTACCGTTCTGTACACATCCCGGTCGTGTGGAAACATCTCCGCAAGCTGCCGTTTCAGCTGCATGTATTCATGAGAGACCGTCTCATCATGCGTTTGAATAAACCTGAACATCTGGTCCTTCGCAACCGGATGATCCTCATCGCAGAGGTGGAGATAAAACGTCTCATTCTCTTTATCCCCTTTTGTCAGGAAGAGCCTGCCCGGCCGTCCGCACTCTCCGAGATTGGTATAGCCGATCCCCTCCAGAACAGCGGCACATTTTTCAAGCGATGTTTCCTGTGCCGGACAGAAAAGGATATCAATGATCGGCCTGGCGCACATTCCTTTTACCGAAGTGGAACCGACGTGATAAACATTCCCCTCCAGTCCCGCTGCGGTCATCCCCTCTGCAATATGTGCCTTCTCTGTTTCAAACATCTTTTTCCATGACTCCTGCCATGGAATGATGATCGTTTCCCGATGCATCCGATTCATCTGCTCATTTCCCTCCCATCTGCCAACTCAAACAATCCATAAATGGGACAGATTGAAACCGAACCTCCTCTGCCCCGGGCATTCCGTCTTCCATGTGCCTCGGTGGATCCTTAAAACCCAACGTGACTGAATCCATATACCGCAACCACTCGCTATAACGGTATGAAATAACCGACAACGACAACCTTAAACCTGCGGCTTAGGGGGAATAGCCAGCCCCGAATGATGACTTCCTGCCAGGTTTTCCAGCCAGACGATCCGCACGATGAATCCTTTTCCGTATATACCATTTTTAAATCTCGCGATTCGACTTAAACAAAAAAGGTCACAGAAAACAACAACTTCAAATCCATTACACTGAACACTTGCTCCTGCCATGGCGGTCTCACCCGCGGCCTTTTACAACGTTAATCGTCTGTCTGCGGAAAGAAATCACAATGCTACTTCAAAAAGCACTGTCGAATTCACATGATCCAGCGCGTTTTGTGCAGCTGACAGTTCATCGACCGTATTAACGTAATCCGCCTCAACCGCCGCGATATCATAGTTGGCATAGTTGTACTCCACAATATTGCTGCTTCGGCTGTAACCAGTATTCTCCCTCTCCCTCGGCAGTTTCTTCCGCATGTAGTCCAGCTTTTTCTTTCGCGCCGTCAACTGCGGGATATACACAAGCATCTGGTCAATGGTCATGCCGAATCCCGGCACCTCCTGGGACAGGTTAAATGTGTTGATCGCATGCTTCAGTGCGCGGATCCGTCTTTCCATCCTGTCAAGCTCATCCTGTATACCGGCGTAATCATACTCAGGGCGAATCTTCTCAACATCTTCCTGAATTGCCGCCACAAACTCACGGGATTTGTTCTCCCTGGCCAGCAGTGCATCATGCTGGTCATTCAGTTTCCGCAGTTCCTTTGCTGCCTGCGCGCTTGTCATCTTTGTCATATTCGATTTTTCCTCCCTCCACACCATGAATCATCTATTCCATCGGTGGCCAGTACAGTCCTGACCTAACACATCATCTTCCCTAACATGTATTTCTGTCAAAACCTCCTCCCCTTCCTTGACTGCAGTTATCATCCATGATAACATGTTCTCATTGGAGGTGTTTCTCATGAGTGATTCATTTGAAATCCTGGCTTCCCGGCAAAAAATCATCTCATCCCTGGCGGAAGCCCGTATGGAAGCAGGACTATCCCAGCAGGAACTTGCCAACCGCATTGGGACACATAAACCAAATATCAGCAGGATCGAAAGTGGCCAGCAGAATATCTCTTTAGACACAATGCTGAAAATCGCGTCCGCCTTAAATAAAGAAATTTCGATCGACCTGAAAGACAGACCCGTTCCCGCCGTTCGCCATTACAGCCTTCGTCTTTATGACGAGGAACTGCTGACTTTCTCCATGGAAGACACCGGACTGTCAGGCCTGAAGACCACTCTCCTTTCCGTACATGAAGAACGTTTGCAGGGTTTCCCTCTGGATCTGGAGATAACCAATGAGGGCATCCTCTCCTGGCTCCAGAAACGTACCATCCCCAAAAACCGGGCCTTCGTGGACGAAATTCTGAAGACCCTCGGTCTCAGCGTCAACAACACCAAAGGTATTATCGATGTCTGCCGAGGTCTGTCCCTGAATGACAGCTACTGGATCGTCCCGAAAGGCTTCGAAGGGAAATTCAGCACATACAACCTGTATGAAAACAATTTCTCCAGTGTCCTTTCCCTCGTTGCTTACACGGGAGTCGGTCACAGCAGGCCCGTCAATACCACTTCTCCTGAGCTAACCACTCACGGGATGCTTCGCAAAGCATGGCGTCATATAGATGGAAAGGGCATCTGGCTCTTCAAGGGAGGGACAGAAGGCGCCGCCAATGCCGGAAACGAACCCTACAGCGAGTTTTATGCTTCCCAGATTGCTCGACAGATGGGCCTGCATGCCGTCGAGTATGGCCTGGAAAACTGGAAAGGCATCCTGGCATCCACCTGCCCTCTTTTCACGGATATCAATACTGCCTACATTCCTGTCGGCCGAATCGTCAGGACCGGCGGTATTCAGGCCTGTCTGGACTACTACGCCGGGATCAGCCCTGATGCGCTGGAAGAGCTGAAAAGCATGTTCGTTTTTGATGCCGTGATCTACAATGAAGATCGACACTTTGGCAACTTCGGCATCCTCCGTGATAACCACAGCGGGAAGGTAATTGGAGCCGCTCCCATTTTTGACAATGGCTTATCGTTGTTTAATTACGCGATGCAGGATGACATCGACCATCTGGATGCTTATGCTCAGACACGCGCCAATCCTTATGGCATCCCCTATGAAACCATTTGCAGGGAAGTTATGGGAGCAAAGCAGCGCAGCCAGCTCCGCCGTCTGATCAACTTTAGCTTTACCCGCCATCCATCCATCAATCTGCCGGAAAAACGTTTAGTCCCAATCGAGCAGCATATTCAGAAACGCGCTCGGCAGCTTCTTGCTTTGCCGCGAAAGTAACACCGTCATCCTTCGTTTTTCAGCAGATACCTGTTATTCACAACCTTCATGGACAGGAATTCACTGATCAATGGACAAAATACCGGTTCCGTCGGCCGGATGACGATCCCCTCCTTCTTTCCGCCGTTCGGATAATTCCCGTCTGCCCGCTCCAGCAGCGCTTCCACTGTCGGATATCTGGACGGAAGGTCTATATCCACTTCTTCCACCGGCACAGTGGTCATGCTCAATGCTTTGCAGATTTCCTGCATCCGTTTGAGGCTGACACGTTTGCCGTCCTCACGGATCGTAAAGACGTACCACTCCGGCTTCACCAGCTTCAACCGGTTCCGCTGAATGCCGGGAGCACACAGTTCTCCCTGGATAGTGAAGGTTTTCAGTCCATGCTCCTTTGCGAACGCCTCCATCTTTTCCTGATATCCGCATTCCTTCACAAGGTTATAAAAGGAACTGGTTCCATCATCCTTGTACTCATAATTATGGCCGCATACATGGAATCCGTTTTTATCGATCCCGATGGAATGGGATGACCCGTCCATCTTGGTGCTGATGTATTACTCCAGCCCGGAAAAGGCCCGAATCAGTTCCGGTTCCGCCTGCACAAGGGTTTCATCCGTATGCGGAATGTCATAGGGCAGCGTTCCGATCACCGTCCCGCCAGTTGTCGCCTTTTCCTCGATCTCCCACTTCCTGATGCCAAGGATCTCTGTTACATCCGTACCGACATCCACATTCACCGGGATCTCCGGGAACTGACTGAGCGGCAGCAACAGTCCCTGTGACAGCTGGCCCCGGAATTTCTGTGTCCTCAGTTTGAAGAGCCCTCACCCATGAGATCCGTCTTCTTGTAGCTGGAATTGTGCATAAACTCAACCTCTGGACGAATCGGCAGGAAGCTGTCGATCTCAAAAACCACGCCACGGGTCCCGGCCTGGAACTGCCCCTTGTTCACCACACACTGCCAGCCAAGAATATGCGCCAGCTCGATCCTGTCCGCTCCCTCGATCGGCTCAACATGATGCACCACCTGTATGCTTGCCAGTTTTCTGCTCATGATAATCCATCCCCTGCTCACTTCTTCGATCTCCCCGCCACGAGAAAACCTCCGGTAAAATATGCCTGTTACATAATTTGTCTGTCCTCTCCGCCATCTTTCCCCTGCGCCTTCCCGTCTGTTTGCTTCTGGAATCCAGATCCCGCCGCCATAAGCCTTTCAAAGATTTTGTTCACCTGTCCAGCAGCATCCCGGGTGATTTCTTCCGCACTCCGATTTTCCATATCCATCCCCACAGCAAACAACCTGTTCCCGTTCTCCGTATTAAACCCTCTGATCATGTCGGCTATCCTTTTATGAGCCGCAGCCCGATCTTTTGGCGTTGCTGCTTTTCTGGTGCTCATATTGGACAAATCGACGCTGCGCATCAAGTCCTCTCCTTGTCCGCCGTCGCGTCCGGTCTGAAATCATCCAGTACATCTGTCCGGCAGGAATAGGATTTTTCGGCGATTGTTTTCTTTGCCGTCCCAATCTGTCCCTGGATCTGTGCCAGCCTGTTCAACAGGTTTTTGTCCGCTACGGCATCATACAGGGGTTTCATGACAAGATTTTCGTATTTACAGATTCTCCTGGTTCGCAAAGATTCTGACAGCTTGCCGTATAACTGATGCTCTTCCTCCTCCGTCAATGCCTCTGTCATTTCTATACAGTGCTGCAGATCCATCCGCCGGGCTTCCGCGGCATCCTGCTGATGCTGGTTTTCATCGAAACGGGCAATCACAGATCGGATAAATGCGCAGAAATCCCTGATCGTTCTCTCTGCCTGCAAGGCATCATAGTCCTTCTCCCGGCTGCGGATCACAACGTTCCTCTGACTGGGACAATCCGGCTTTTCATTCTCCATCCTGTCTCATCTGCCTCCTTCTCCGTCCTCAGCGAAACCTTTGTCACTCTTTGCTTTCCAGCGGAGGAAGCCCGCGGGCATAGGTATACAGGTCGTCATTTACCACAAGTGCAATGACTGTATGCCGAATGCTCTCTTTATTTAGCTCGATGCAGAACAGTGAGTAGTACCGCGCAAAACTCTCCGGATCTTTCTCAACGTTGCTCAATATCTGTTCCCAATCCATGTCCCGAAGATCGCCGTAAAAATGGTCGCTGGCAGATACCAGCCAGGTTTCCCGATGATCCACCGAATCAACCGCAAGCCGCCTGTAGTCATCGCTTTCCAGCAGCGTATCAGCAAAAGCGAGAATTCTCTGCATTAGTCTCTCGAGCTTCGGCTCAATTGTATTGCCCGGTTCGTAAAAGGGAAGGTAGTGTTCAACCGGAATATCGTAATCTTCGCACGTTTTCGCAAACTCATCATGGGCTTCATTCATGATCCGGTTCAGCTCACCCGACCGGTCTTTTTCTTTTTTCTCCTCCGCGCTGACCGACTCCAGTTCTTTTTCCTGCCTGAGATACACATCAACCAGTGCATCCGTTTCGCACTCGTTTCCAAGTTTTTCCCGGAGAATTCGGCGCAGTTCGTCAATCGGAATATATCTGTCGGCCTTCTTATTCCTGGATCCGCTGGCGAAGAAACGGATCATCAGTGATTCAATGCTTTCCAGCGCCGGGCTTTCCGGATCCTGCACCATCCAGTCGCTGCAGTCCTTCTCCTTCCAGTGCAGCTTTGAATCCATCAGCAGTC
>JAGAHV010000115.1:0-13165 GCA_017626895.1 Clostridia bacterium
ATACAGTTTGATTGCCTACTCTACCCGTGGCACTATCTATTTGTCATGGGATAGGCGTCGTGGCCTAAAATTGTTCATTTTCTTCGAGGTATCTCGCTATTCAGGGGCGGTAAGGGTGTGAACAGTAACGTAACGATTCGTCGATTCGTCAGGCGAGAAAGATCAGAGGGCATTGTTAAACCGACAGGAGCATGTTATAATTATAAGGGGAAGTTCAAAAAGTCAGATGTGCATGGGCAGCACAGGACATGTCCGGCGGCTGTGCAGGAGGGCTGAACTTCCGGATGACTGGCGCGAAAGCGCCGATTGCTCAGCAAAATTAGCACCGAAAAACGGTGCCGGGACCAGACTGCGGCTAAAAAAGGAGATGAGCATATGGCCAATAAGATGAAAAAAGTTGATATCAGGAAGCTCCCGTTTCCAATTCGTCCGGGAGATCCGGTGTTCTTTGTCCTTGAGGATGAGCCCACGATAGAGGAAGACGAAATAGAGAGTGTTGGAATTGACGAAGAGGGCAGGCTGTTTGTCATATGTGATAGCCGTGAATATGAGGTAGGCAACCTTGACCGTGTATTTATGACGCATGAGGATGCCGAGAGGTACGTGGCGAATCCTCAGAGCATTCCGGATGATTATGGGATCATTGAGTATTCGGATCTGGATCTTCCGTATTATCCCGGAACAGTCTTTTATTACTGTGACTATGATGGCATGATGGCCAGATGGGATATTTTTGAAGAGTATTACACGCAGGTTTTCTTCGACATCCTTGGAAACGTAAACGTTGGAGACGGAGAGAGTGAATGCAGGGTCATCGGACAGAATCTGGATCCCTGTTTTGAAACGCTGCGGGAAGCAAGGGCGTTTGTGCGGTCACAGAGGTGACCTCGGAGGAAAGGAGCGGACCTGTCGCGAAGCGACAGGTAAGTCAAATCCAGGCCTCATGCAATGCTGCTCCGGCAAATGCTCAACAGTGAGGCCTGCAAAGGAGCACAGGCTCCGGCAGCCGTTTGAGTACATGGAAACAAATGAGACTTCAGCCCGGAAACGGCAGCGGAGAAAGAACCGTTCTGTCGTTTTCGGGCTGTTCAGATCATGCCCGGCTTTTTGGCGGCTGAGATCTGCTCATTCCGGAGGACTATAGGGCGGATGTGCTTTGTCGATCTGTGAACGATGAGCAGGGAAATGGGTTATAAGTGGCCCTGTCGCGCAGCGACAGTTAAGGAAAGCCAGTCCGCCTATAATGCTGCTCCGGCAAATGCTCAACTGTGAGGCCTGTATAAGAGGGAGACGGAACCGGAGGAGCCGCGGCGGTGGTCAATTTGACGAAAGAAATATACGAAATTTCATCCATATGCACAGGGGAAAACGTGTTAACGGTTGAAAAATAAGGCATATGGTGATATGATGCTCACCGAACATGACTAACGCGCTTTTTCCTTCGGAAATGAATGATGTGAAACGCGAGACGGGGCGGCCATGCATGGGTTTTTCCCTTTGTGTTTCTGTCGTTTCCGGCACCAAATCGGAGTCATCCTCAGATTCAGATCTGCTGGCGGTACATACCGGCATGGACCATCTATGTATGAAAGTGAAAGTGCGTTTTGCTGTGGAAAAAGAAAAGATTAACCATGAAGGAGGAAAATCAACATGGCGTCATTGAAACAGAAAGCTGCTGAGGCTCTGGAAAAGGGCAAGGAAGTGGCAACGAAAGCAAAGGAAACCGCTGAGAAAAATCTGAAGGAAGCACAGGATCAGGCGGCGGAAGCTGCGGCGGATGCAACAAAGAAGGTTAAGGGAAAAGGCCGCAAGGCGAAGGAAACTGCGGCGGCTGCGGCGGCTGCTGTGGCCGATCAGGTAACCGCTTCCCAGATTGAGGCAACCAAGAAGACCCGGAAAGCGGTTAAGGGAGCAAAGGAAGCGGCAGGCAAGGCGGCTGAGAATGTCGCGGATGCAGTGAATCAGGCGGCGGCAGATGCCAAAGAGGTGGCGGATGCGGCAGCAGCGGCTGCGGCAGATCAGGCGGCGGCAAATGAGATTGAAGTGAAAAAAGGCGCCTCAAAAGCCAAACGCGCGGTGAAGGATAAAGTGACAGAGGCAGTCGACAAGGCCGTGGGCGATCTGAAAGATGCGGCGGATAAGGCGACACTGGCATCCGATATTGAAGCGGGCAAGAAGAAGGCCAAACGCGACCGGAAAGCAGAAGAGGCGAAGGAAAAGGTCGAAGAGGCGGTGGATTCGCTGAAAGCGCCCGCAAAGAAAGCATCTGCGGCAAAACTGAATGTGGTCATTCAGTCAATGGCCGGCGGTGCCATTTCTGTGGTGGAACTCGCAGCGAAGCTGCCGAAAGACACCCGGGATGTGTATGTCAAGCCTGAGGAGAATCGTGCGTATTACGTTCTGAAGAACGGCGATACGGGATTCATTGAGATCTGGGAGTAAACGGTCAGTGGAGCAGAAAGTCTGCTCCACTTTTTGGTTATCAGCCTGCAAAGAAAAAGAGCCGCGCGCAGGCGGCTCGGGACGGATTAATCATCATCATCGTCGTCATCATTGTCATCAAAATAGAAATCATCATCGTCATAGTCATCGTCGTCGTCATAATCCTCGTAATCATCGTCGGCTCCGTTTTCCAGAACAGAGTAGATGAAATCGTAGATGTCATCGGAGGTAAGCCCCGGATATTCCTCCTCGTCGATATCAAAATCAAGATTATTCTCAAGCAGTGTATTGACGGAGGTATCATCGGAGGGTCCGTTTGAAAAGGAGGAGCCGCACAGGTAATAAAAACTGTTCAGATTGAAACGGACGGACCGGACCTTTTCCTCCCATTTCCGATGATGGCTCTTCCGGGCTTTCCGGGGCTCCTCGTGATGGTATTCCTCCAGCAGCTGCCTTGAAAGCAGCACCAGAATGGCCAGAAGCGTAGTTTTGGTATCGATGTCTTTTTCCGTTGCCTCGCCCCGGTGTTCAAGCTGCAGGATTTCCTCAATGCGGGCATTGACCGCCATGACATCCTCGCCTGTCTCAAGAGGGAGCTTGATTATTCCGAGCTCAGATTCAGGGATCTTTCCCTCCATCAGCAGGGGGATTTTGGGTGCAATGGCCTCCATCCCTGTGTGGAGAATCTGACTGATCGACTGGGCAAGATGATACGTCATTTCCTCATTGACCAGCTGACTGAGCCAAGCAAAGAATTTCCGGGATTTCTTCGATTTGGGCTCATCCTTTTTTAATTCGGCAACACTTTCCTCAAGGACGTTTACGTAGTCATCGAAGTTTTCGTATTCGGAAGCCTCCGTCATGATGCGGGAAAAGAGACCGGTGACGGCGCCCGTGAGGCTGTCCATGGAATCGGAGTCAAACTCCTCCATGTCCATGTCATCCGGAAAATCGGGCAGAAAATCATCGGCATTGTTCTTCGATTTGGCTTCCTTCATGGCTTTAAACTGGTTAAAATCGACGATGTTTTCTTTCATGATCAGGTGTCCTTTCTGTTAAGGCGTTCTGTTGCTCGGGCACTGCCTGCGTTTGACAATTCATGAAGGCAATACTATAATGGGTCAGTTGTCAATGCCGAGAACAATGGAGGAAACGGACATGGTTTCAGGGTTGATGGTATAAATGCAGCTGACATGTTCGTACTGACCGTAATCATCTTTTGTTCCGGGCGGATAGGGGACGACGGGGGCCAGCAGGGTGACGGTAATGCTGCCGCTGTCCACATTGAGCAGACCGCGGGGCGGAAGAGCCGTCATTTTCCCGCTGTCATTCAGGTAATAGTCGGAACAGTACAGAATCTGCTGCTCATCCGACTGTTCACCCGTCTGTTCGTCGAAGGATTGCTGATCCAGAATCTTCGAGGGATAGCGGTCCAGGATTTTTTCAAGGCTGTCCCCGATGCTGATGCCTCTTGGACCGTCACTGACATGAAACCGTTTTTTCTGCTGAAGCTGCTGCTGCTGTTCAATGGTGAGGTCCATCATGGTAAATGGCCGTTCGGCATCATAGGGCATGGGTGTGGCTTTTGGGGCAGAGACAGCGGCGGTTTCAGAAGGCATCTTGAAGAAAAGTGCGGAAAGCAGAAAACTCAGACAGATAAAACCAATTCCGCCGAGCCCGATCAGGATATTGGTAAGGAGCTTCCGGCGGCGTTGTTTTCGTTTCTTTCTTGGATCCGTTCTGCGGCGGCGTTCTGACATGGAATGCACTCCTGTTAACAAAGAAAATGAAACCTGCCAGTCTTTGTCATCCCGAAACGGGGCAGGGACGGATGCGCGGCATTTGACTGGCATGAAACGAGTTTAATTATATCATACTATTTGTGAAAAGTCACATTGAGGGAGGAACGAATGGTAAGTGCTGCAAAGGAATGGCTGATCGGTCTGGATGGCCGAAGCCTGATCCTCCTTATTGTTGGTTGTGTTGTCTGTGTTGGGACGGTCATCGTCGCCCTGGCGGTGCGGATGAACCGGCGGATCCGGAGTACCGAGAACAGAGCGGCGAAAAAAGAAGCGGAGCTCAGGCAGCAGGTTGAAACCGCGTCGGAGCAGAACCGGAAACAGGCCGAGGAAACCCGGAACATGATGGAACAGATGATGGAATCGGTGGATGATTCCATGAAATCCATGCTGGGACGGATTGAACTGGTTCAGCAGACTCAGTCAGATGCCCTGGGCGGACAGCTGCGGGCGGTGCGCCAGAGCCTGGATGAACGGATTGATCAGATCAGCGAGGAAAACCGGGAACAGCTGAACAGTCTCCGCTCCTCCATGGAAGAGCGGCTGGGGGAGGCAGTGGACCGGAAAATCGGTGATTCCTTCCAGCAGGTGAGCGGGCGTCTGGAACAGTTTTCCCAGAGCTTGGGAGCCCTTGAGTCCCTGGCGGGAACGGTGGATGAGTTTAACCGGATGCTGGGGGGAACGACGCCCCTGGGACTGTACGGGGAGGCGCAGCTGGGGAATCTGCTGGCGGAAATGCTGGCGCCGCAGCAGTATGCCCAGCACGTGCAGGTGAATCCGGAAAAGGCGTATACGGCGGATTATGCCGTGGTCATGCCGGGCCAGGAGAGCGGACAGAGCGTCTATCTTCCCATCGATGCCAGTCTGCCCACAAGGGAATATCAGGAACTGCGCAGCGCCCTTGAACACGGCACGAAACAGGAAGTGGAAAATGCCCGGGAACTGCTGGAGTCAGCGGTGCGGATGCATGCCCGCCGGCTGTCTGAACAGATTATCGCCGCGCCTTATACCACGGATTACGGGATTCTGTTCCTGCAGAGTGAAAGCCTGTATGCGGAACTGCTGCGGATGAACGGTCTGGCAGAACGCGTCCAGCGGGAGAGCCATATCGTGATGGCCGGACCGGCCACACTTGCAGCCCTGCTGTCCGGTCTGCAGGTGGGCTTCCGTTCCCTGGCGATTGAGCAGCGGACGGATGAAATCATCCGGCTTCTGAGCGTGGTGCGCCAGGACTTTGTTCAGTATGCCGGTGCACTGAACCGGACACAGAAGCGGCTGCACCAGGCCAGTCAGGAAATTGAACGGGTACAGAAACAGGGAGAGGTCATTTCAAGGCGTCTCTCGGATATGGGAGAACTGCCGCCGCCGGCGAATGCGTCAAGACCGGAACCCATGGCGTTTAAGGAAAATGACGATGAGGACGTCTGGGATTAAAAACCTGAGGCATATAAGAGGAGGGAACAGGGTTGAGTAAAGTAATCGGAATCGATCTTGGAACGACGAACAGCTGTGTTTCCGTCATGGAAAACGGGGAGCCGATCATTATCCCCAATTCCGAGGGCGGAAGGACGACCCCTTCGGTCGTTGCGTTTACAAAAGACGGTGAACGGATTGTCGGAGAGGCGGCAAGGCGTCAGCAGGCCGTCAATCCCGACCGAACCATACTTTCCATCAAGCGGGATATGGGAAGTGACCGGCGGATCCGGATCGACGGCAAGGCATATACGCCACAGGAAATCTCGGCCATGATCCTCCAGAAACTGCGCCGGGATGCGGAAAGCTATCTGAGCGGAACGGTTACACGCGCGGTCATTACCGTGCCGGCCTACTTTACGGATGCCCAGCGGCAGGCCACCAAGGATGCCGGACGGATTGCGGGCCTTGAGGTGCTGCGGATCATCAATGAGCCAACCTCTGCTGCGTTTGCGTATGGACTTGACCACGGGCAGAGCCAGAAAATTCTGGTGTATGATCTGGGCGGCGGCACCTTTGACGTCAGCCTGATTGAAATCGGCGACGGGGTCATTGAGGTGCTGGCCACCAGCGGAGACAACCATCTGGGCGGAGATGACTTTGATGAACGTCTGGTGGATTACATTGTGAAGGAATACCGGCAGAGTGAAAAGGTGGATCTGCGCAAGGATACCGCCGCTCTGCTGCGGGTGCGCGAGGCAGCGGAAAAGGCCAAGCGGGAGCTTTCCTCTCAGCTGAAAGCGGATATTGTCCTGCCGTTCCTGATCCAGGACAAAAACGGCACGCATCACCTTGAGACCGCCATTACCCGTGCCCGTTTTGATGAACTCACCCATGATCTGGTGGACCGTACCTGCGGACCGGTAAATCAGGTCATGAACGATGCCGGATTGACCATGAAGGATCTTTCCCAGGTCCTGTTGGTGGGCGGCAGCACCCGGATTCCGGCGGTCCAGGATATGGTGCGGCGGCTGACCGGGAAAACGCCTGCGAAGACCCTGAATCCGGATGAGTGCGTGGCCATGGGCGCCGCACTGCAGGGGGAGAAGCTTTCGGCGGGTTCCGGCACGGGGATGACCGTGTCCTCTGCAGCGAAAGATGTCATCCTCATGGATGTCACCCCGCTGTCCCTCTCCATTGAAACGCTGGGCGGGATATCAACGAAAATCATCGACCGGAATACCACTATTCCGGCTCGGCATTCCCAGATCTTTACCACGGCGGCGCCTTTCCAGACCTCGGTGGATATCAAGGTTCTGCAGGGCGAGCGGCACTTTGCCCGGGACAATAAACTCATCGGCAATTTCCGTCTGTCCGGAATCCGCCGGGCCATGGCCGGTGTTCCGCAGATTGAGGTAACCTTTGAGATTGATGTCAACGGAATCGTCAAGGTGACGGCAAAGGATCTGGGCACCGGAAATCAGCAGGCGATAACGATTTCCTCCACTTCCAATATGAGCGAGGAAGAGATCCGGCGTGCCATGGATGATGCCAAGGCATATGAGGCCTGGGACCGGGAGCGCAAGGAAGCGGTGGAGGCCAGAAATACGGCGGAGAGCCTTTGCTTTGAGACGGAACAGGCCCTGCACAAGGATAAAACCTGTGACAAAGAACAGAAGCGGATCATAAAGGATCAGCTTTCCGCCCTGAAAAAGGCGCTGGGCCGGACCAAACCGGACAGCATTACCAAAGAGCAGGCGGAGGAACTGACGCGCCTGAGCAGCCAGCTCCGGGAATCCGCGGCCAGTCTGCATCCGGAACCGTGATGCCCGGCATTTTCTGAAAGGATAAGGTATGCTCTACGATCGGGATATTCGGGAACCTCTGTTTGACTTCCTTGAGACGCTCTACGGAAAGATCCGGATTCTGGAGGAAAAACGAACCGGACGTGCTCGGGCCGACGTGGTCATGGTCACGGAAAATGCGATTCACGGGATTGAAATCAAGAGTGATGCGGACAGCTACGCAAGGCTGGCGGGACAGGTAAAATGGTATGATACCTACTACGACTTCAACACGGTGGTCATCGGCGTTTCCCATGTACTGCACATTGAGGAACACGTGCCGGAATGGTGGGGGATCATAACCGTGGAGGAGATTGAAAACGGCACGGATTTTTACGTGGTCCGGAAACCAAAGCCCAATCCCAAACAGGATTCGGCCCGAAAAATGAGCATTCTCTGGCGTCCGGAGCTGGTGCAGATTCAGGCAATGAACGGGATGCCACGGTATCGGGAAAAGAGCAAGGAATTTGTGGCGGCCAGGATTCTCGACGTTGTCCCGCCGGAAAAGCTGGCCGTACAGATCAGTGATGTGCTTTTTGAAAGGGACTATACCACGATCGCGGAAACATTGCAGCAGTACCGGATGGAACACGGCCGGGTCAGGAAAACCGGACGGCGAAAGCCCAGACGGAAAAAATAAGAGCAGAGACCTTTTGGTCTCTGCTTCTTCATTTCCGGGTCAGGAACGATCGCTGGTGGTTGTTGTCTGGACGGGCATAAACGGGATGATTTCCCGGGCCAGTTTGGCGATGGGAATGGTTTGCAGAATGACGTGTCCGGGACCGGTGACAGAGGTATAGAAAAAGCCTTCGCCGCCGAAAAACATGTTCTTGAATCCCTTGATATCCTGAATATCCATGGTGCAGGTATCATCCATCATGGCCACATGACCGGTGGAAACCAGGATCGTCTCATCTGCTTCCAGATCGTATTCAACGGCGGAGCCGTCGATTTCAAGGAACGCAACGCCATTTCCGGAAAGACGCTGCATGACAAAACCCTCACCGGAGAAAAAGCCGGTGGAGAGCTTTTTCTGCAGATAGACGGACAGTTCAACGCCTGGCTGAGAGGCGAGGAAAGAGGATTTCTGGATGATCGCCCCGCGGCCCGGGGCGATTTTGACCGGACGGATGGAACCCGGGAAACTGGAGGAAAAGGCGATGGTTCCCGGACCACATTTGGACGTATAGATGTTCTGGAACGCGTGCTCACCGGAGAACATGCGGCTGAACATTTTCCCCAGACCGCCGCAGGTGGTGGTCTGCATTTCCATGTTGGGGCTCATCCAGCTCATGCCGCCGGATTCGGTAATCATGGATTCTCCCTCATCCAGGTAGCACATGACGACAGGCAACTGGCCGCCGGTGATTTGGTACTGCATTTGTGTCCCTCCGTTATGAGTAGTGACTCGGTCTTTCGGCACCGCAACATTTTCGATGCTCATATTTGACAAACTGCCGCTGTGCGGCAGGCCCACTCCTTTTTTGGGCCTCAGTGTTGGTCTTTAGCCGGACATGCTTTGTTTTGGCCCAGATTTGACTACCTGTCGCTGCGCGACAGGGCCGCTCCTTTGAGCCATAGTCTGGTCTTTCTGTAGCGCTGCAGAGACGCAGCAGGGGAGCCAGGAACATCGGATGCGAATTTCCGGATATAAAGAAAAAACCGATGAAACAAGCGTTTCATCGGAAGCACCTCCAATGGGAATTGAACCCATGATTCTGCCTTGAGAGGGCAGCGTCTTGACCTCTTGACCATGGAGGCAAGTGGCTGGGGAACTAGGATTCGAACCTAGACAATACGAGTCAGAGTCGTAGGTGCTGCCATTACACAATTCCCCAGTGCCGTGATTTTGTCGGCTCATCGCCTCAACATGTGGTATTATATGTCAGACCCTTAAAAAAGTCAACCCCCAATTTTCAAATTTTTGAAAAAACTATTTTGCGGCGGCAAAAGCCCTTTATTTACTGGGGGAGTGGGCCGGGGCACCGCCGATTTTGGCCGGAATCAAAGAGAAACTTTTGAAAAAGAGGGAAGATATGTTATAATCCGGGCGCATCTGAAAATGCATTTTGAAAAAACGGAGGAAGTCACAATGAAAAAAATCACGATTGTCTTTTTGCTGATCAGTCTGATTCTGGTCTCAGCTTTCGCTCAGCTGGCACTTGCCGAGCCGTCGGAAGTTCTCAAAAAGGTTTATGATGCCATGCTTGTGGAGGGATCAACGTTCAGCCAGTCCAAAGCGATGTACGAGCAGTATTACCAGGGCGTAACCCTGGACGCGGCGCTTGAGGAGGATGCCATCGCGATCAAGCTCACCAGTGAGAATGAATATGTTCAGTCCGGTGCCTGGCGCTTTGTTCAGGACGGGGATTATGTGAACATTGAACTGAAAGGCGATGATTTTTACGGTTCTGTCATGGCATCCATGATCATGGATGCGGCGGTGACAGCCCAGGGGGTAAATTCCTCTCTGTTCAATGGATATACCAGTGCGCTGGCGCTGACGGAGCAGGAAAACCGCTTCATGACCATTGATACGGATGACACGGGTGCGATGAAGATCCGGATCAATGTGGTCGGCCCGTACACCATGGATGGACTGGATCAGATGGTTCTGACAGAGGAAATCATGAAAGCGCAGGAATTTGAGCCCCTGGGCGAGAATGGCACAGGCAACGTCATCAATTTCGGCAAGGTGAGCATGGTCATCAACGGGGATGCGCAGGATGCCAAGTTCCTGGTGATGGAATATGGCGGGCTCGACGATCTGGCATTTCAGGCGCTTATCAGTGCCGTAAAAGTGTTTCAGCCCAAAGGATGGGAGACGTTCATTGCCGAGTATACGGAGCTGAAAGACGCAAAGGGAGCCGGGTATACGGCGACAGTGAATGCGGATGAGACAGCAGTCAAGGAAGTTATTGAAGATCCCGCAGAGGGTTACAGCTGCGCCATTGTCTCTTTCGGACAGACGGCAGAGGAATGAAATTGAATCCATCAGGGCCTCCGGTTTCCCCGGAGGCCCTGATCTTTATCCAATAATCGCACATTCCGAATACGGAGATGTCGTGTATGAAACGAATGCTTTGCTGGGAATGTTCATCATCCTTTGCCTGACATATGCCTGCCGGTTGGACAACCCGAAAAAAGAGATGCAGGCAAAAATCGGTGTCAATCAGGAGATTGCCGGACTCTATGACGCGGCACTTGCTGCGGTCTGTCATAACGGTACCTTTGTGGGCGAAATGGAGGGAGAGGTTCTTTCCTTCAAGGAAATCCCCTATGCCGAGCCGCCTGTCGGCAGCCTGCGCTGGAAAAAGCCGGTTCTGGCCGGGAAACGGGACGGGGTGTATGAAGCCAGGCATTTCGGCAAAAGTCCCGTTCCGACACCTGTTCCAATGATTTCCGACACTCGTTCCAACGATTTCCGACACTTATTCCAAGGAGAACAAGAGGGGATGGTCAACGCGTATCGTGGATAGCACCTGTCGTTGACAGCATCAAGGTCATCTGACCATTTATCCCTCCCGCCTGAGGGCGTGAGCATAAAAGGTCGCCTTCCCTTGACACTGTCACCCCCAGGTGCTGTGAAGTGATCAAGGGGCGTAAGGCCACCCCTGCCCAATAGAGGGCAGGAGAACAGGGCTGCCACGAAGCTTCACTTGCCCGGAACAGAAGGCCATCTTGGCAACCAGATAGCCTCTCGGACAGTCTCTATTCGTGAACATTAGTGCTGTAATCATAACGAGTGTTGGCTTATTTATTGGATCCTGTGTCGATTCCGATTGGAACCTGTGCCAATTTCCGGTTGGAACGGTACCGGCAGCAACACTTCCTCCATGTGGAAGCAGATTCAGCAGACCGTTAATACGACTTGCACGGCGATGCTGTCCACAGTCACCACGGCAACCGGCGTGATCAAAAATACGATCGCCAATGCCTGGACAGCTGTAAATGGCAACACGACCACCAGCTGGAACAACGTGAAAAATACGATCACAACAGCCTGCAGCAATATCCGCTCCACAGTGGATACGGCAATGGGCGTGATCAAAAACACGGTGGCTAATACCTGGACGGCGATCAATTCCAATACCAGCACAAGCTGGGCGACGATCAAAACGACCACCACTACGGCGCTGGATGGAATCAAGACGGCGGTTACGAACGCGATGACGGCTATTAAGACCTCGTTCACCAACGCGTTCACGGATATTGCGAATACGGTCCAGACCAAGATGGCGGCGGCCAACACCAATATGACCTCGGCCCTCAACACGATGAAGACCAACGTGAGCAGTGCCTGCACGGCGATTGCCAATAGCTGCAGTTCCATTCTGGGCGGGATCTCCAATTCCGCATACAGCTGGGGCGCAGACATCTGCATTGAGATGGCAAGCGGCATCAACAACAATGCCTGGCGCGTAACTGGCGCAGCCCGGAGCCTGGCAAACAGCGTGGACAATATCCTCGGTTTCTCGGTTCCCGAGGAGGGACCTCTGTCCCATGCGGATGAGTATATGCCTGACTTCATGGAACTACTGGCAAAGGGCATCAAGGATAACAAGCGCGTGCTGCTGAATACGGTCCGGAATCTGTTCGGCACAATCGGTGCTGCCTTTACCGGGCTTTCCATTCCGGAGATCAGCGGAGCACAGCTCGCCATGGCAGGAGCAGGAAGCGGCGGTGTGACAAACAACCGTACCATCAATATGGGCGGACTGTCTGTTGTGGTCAACGGTTATGAGTCTATGAACGATAATGATCTGGCGGACACTATTGTTCATCAGATCAACGATATGCTGAATGAGGACGGCTCGGTGTGGGGCAAATAACTCTTCATTCTTTCTATCTCGAAAAATTCTCGCGTAAATACGCAAAAATTTTACAAGTTCCGCTTGCATTTGCAAAGCAAAAGGACTACGTAGACTCGTCGAAAAAATGCGAATTTACGCAGAATCTTTTCGGGAGGTCTTAATGATGGAGTTGGAACGGAGAGAATACCTCCAAAAGCTAATTGCAAAAAAGGATAACGGAAGAGTCAAAATTGTCACCGGTATCCGTCGTTGCGGGAAATCATATCTCTTGTTCGAGCTTTACACAAAATATCTTTATACGCAGGGGATTGAAGAAGATCAGATCATTGGGATTGCATTAGATGAATTGCCCAATGCAAAGTACAGGGACCCGTTTGAACTGGACAAATATATCAGGTGGCGAATCACGGATAAGCAAAAACGATACTACATTCTGATTGATGAAATTCAGTTTGTATCTGAAATCCAAAATCCGTATGTTGACGATCCTCAGGCTAAAATCAATTTTATCGATGTTGTTCTTGGCTTAATGAAAATCAAAAATGCTGATGTTTATGTGACGGGAAGTAACTCGAAGATGTTGTCCACGGACATTCTCACACAGTTTAGGGATCATACGATCTGATGTTTGAAGCACTGGAAAAGAAAAAGCCAGGGTGCTTCGTCTGCCGGCAATACCGCCTCTTTACTCTGGCGGCCGGCAAAACGATGAAATCCATCCTGATTTCCTGCGTTGCAAGGCTGGCTCCATTCGATATTCAGGAGCTTCGGGACATCACAGCTTATGATGAACTGGAGCTGGACACCCTTGGAGACAAAAAGACAGCACTGTTCCTGATCATGTCAGATACGG
>JAGAHV010000116.1:0-2847 GCA_017626895.1 Clostridia bacterium
GAGAATGACAGCATCCCATCATATTGACATCAAATAGGAGCGTTGATAGAAAAGGCCTCCGTAGTTGTTTTTTATCAGCATCATCTACGGAGTCATTTTCTAGGATTATTTGTATGCTTTTCACAAACTTCTGATTATATAGCACAAAGTCGCTTCACAATGGTCTAAAGCCGCATTCGGTTAGGCCGTGAATAGTAACCATGAGTAAAACATATAAAATGGATTTCAGTTGCAAGATGCGCGACGGGTGGGAAAAGCATGAAGCATGACCGGTCGTCTTTCCGGTAGATTAAGTAATCTAAAAAAGTCAATGCAATGATACACTGGCTTTCTGTGAATTGGTTAGGCATAGTATTTGATGACATCATCAGGGACAATTCGGGTAAAAAAATATTTTTGCTCAATAGAAAAGTAGACAACACATTCGAAGCGTTGTAATATCAGGTTTAAAGAATGAATGGATGGTTGAGCAAAAGAATCCAAGAAAGGGTGAAAAAGGTGCGCTTCTATCGGGAAGAGGAGAAAAAGACGAGGACGGCATCTGAGGATTTTAAGAGCAATCTGGAAGACGGCTTTCGATATGTGGACAAGACGGAACTGCTGATTCCGCTGCTGAACCGGGAACATGAAACGACCTTCTTTCTGCGGCCCAGGCGATTCGGAAAGACGCTGACCCTTTCCATGATCCGGTACTTTGTAGAGGATACACGGGATGAGAACCTGAATGCGGAAAATCGGGAACTGTTCCGTGGACTTAAAATCATGGAGGCTGGTGAACCGTATATTCACCGGATGACCAGTTTTCCGGTGATCAACCTGACACTTCAAACGGTGAAGGGCGAAGACTTTTCAGTTGCCTATCAGATACTGAGAGAACTGGTGTACAAGTGTTTTCAGGAAAAAAAGTACCTGCTGGACAGCCCTGCTTTGGACCGTACGGACCGTTTCTTTTTTGAGCGAGTCTATCTCGGTAAAGATGAAAACGGGCAGAAAATGTCGTCGGTTGATCTGATGAATTCCCTGAAACGCCTGACAGAGTTTTTACGAAAGGATTCCGGGGAAAGGGCGGTTGTTTTAATCGATGAATATGATGTTCCCCTTGAGAAAGCGTATACAAACGGATATTACCGAGAAATGGTAAATATCATTGGGCCGATGATGCAGAATGTTCTCAAAACAAATTCAGAAAATCTGCAGTTTGCGGTGGTGACTGGTTGCCTGCGAATTGCAAAAGAAGGCATCTATAATGGATTGAATAATCCAGATATCAATACTGTTCTTTCTGTAAGAGGAGGAGATGCCATCGGGTTTACGGAAGAGGAAACACGCAAACTGCTTGAGGACAGCGGCGCCGGCACTTTTGCCGGGCAGGTACGGGAGTGGTACGATGGATATCGATTTGGAGACACGGTGATCTATAATCCCTGGTCCGTGATCAAGTTCATTGAGGATAAAAATGCAAATCCGAATGCACCGCCGCTGGCTTATTGGGCCAGCACCAGTGAAAACGCCATCATCCGGGAACTGGCAGAGAAGGCTGACCAGAATACGAGAGACATGATCGAGCAGGTGATTCAGGGAGAGGAAATTTCTTTTCGTTTACAGGATAATATCGTGTATGATGAGCTGTTTGAGAAGCCGGAGAATGTATGGAATGTGATGCTTTCTGCGGGCTATCTGACGGCCACACATTTTGACGGGGAAACGATACAGGCCAGAATTCCGAACAAAGAAGTACACAGAATCTATCGGGATCAGATTCGTGACTGGTTCAGGCAGAAGGTGAAAATGTTTGATGTCCATGCACTTTATCACGCCATGGAGGAAGGAAATGTAGACCGGATGCAGGAAATCCTGAACGAAGAGTTCCTTTGCTCAATGAGTTATTATGATACAACTGAAGCGTTTTATCACGGCGTGTTGCTGACGCTGATGCAGTTGAACAGCGATTACTTTTGCGAAAGCAACCGGGAAAGCGGAAACGGGCGATTTCTTGTCATGGCCCGCAGGAAAGTCAGACAGGATCTGGCTTTTATTCTCGAAGTCAAAGTCTCATCTGTGACGGAGGAAATGGTTTCAGATGCAGAGAAAGCGGCAGCACAGATTGAAGAGAAAAAATACTTTATGACCCTGCAGCGACTGAGATACCGGAGAATCATGACCTATGGCATCGCCTTCTGTCAGAAAACCTGTGCCATTTGTCAGGGAAAGACGGCTGGAAATTGAACAGACAGAAAGCCGGGCCGTCTCTGTTCCGATCAGATGAACATCGTCCGGCAGATCTGGAAACAAACAAAAACCAGGCCTAAAGGGCCTGGTTTTTGCATGGGCGGCGGAAACAGATGCGCCGGAAGCATTCATGAAAGTGCCTTTTTCCGCTGCGACTTCTGAAAGTAGAAAAAGTAATAGGACAGTTCGATAATACAGCAGCAGGTCCATCCCACCGGATAGCCAAACCCGACCCATTTGGGGGTGTTGGAGATGAAATGGGTGAGAACGTAAAGATAAGTCTGGCGAATCGCGACGAAGGAGAGCAGCATGATGACCATGGGCCCTTTGGAGTCGCCGCGGCCGCGCAGTGCACCGGCCAGCACGTGGTTGATGCAGTTGAACAGCGTGAAAAAGATGTTCGTGCGCAGAAACAGCACGCCAAAGTCAATCACCGAGGCATCGCTGGTAAACAGGCCGACGGACTGAGGGGCGAACAGGAAAAGAACAAGCACGATGAATCCGGTGACAACCAGCGCGGTCAGCACGACGGTGGTTGTGCCCCGGCTGGCCCGCTCTTCCTGCCTGGCACCGATGTTCTGACTGACAAACGTGGTGGCAGCCATGGCCATGCTCTGC
>JAGAHV010000117.1:0-3157 GCA_017626895.1 Clostridia bacterium
CCGAAATCAGCAGATCACCGGCGGCAAATCAGATTTGCGGTAGATCATTTCCTGACGGCGCGGGCCGTTTGAAACCATGGTAATCGGACAGCAGATGAGCTTTTCCAGATACTCCACATAGCGGCGGCAGTTTTCCGGCAGGTCCTCATACCGGGTCACTCCCCGGACATCCGCTTTCCAGCCGGGCAGCACTTCGTATACCGGCGTACACTTTTCCAGCATCGGCGTCACGGGGAAGCGATCCACACGTTTTCCTTCATACTCGTAGGCCACGCATACCGGGATCTCATCCAGATAGCCCAGTACATCCAGATTTGTCAGTGCCACCTCCGTGGCTCCCTGAATCTCACAGCCGTAACGGGTTGCCACGGCATCAAACCAGCCAACACGGCGCGGCCTGCCTGTCTTGGCACCGTATTCGCCGTGATCACCGCCGCGGCGGCGAAGCTCTTCCGCTTCATCGCCAAACAGTTCCGTGGTAAAGGGACCGGCGCCGACGCAGGAGGAATAGGCCTTCGTCACTGCCGTAATGTCACGGATGGACCACACGGGGACCCCTGCACCAACCGGTGCATAGCCCGCCAGCGGCGAAGAGGAGGTAACCATGGGATAGATGCCATGATCCGGATCACGAAGCGTTCCCAGCTGTCCCTCCAACAGAATGTTTTTGCCGGCACGGACTGCATTCATCAGGATTTCATCCGTATCTGCCACATACGGACGAATCTTTTCAGCCAGACCGGTGAGCTTTTCAATCAGTGCCTCCACATCCACCGGATCCTTGTGATAAAGGCCGGTCATCAGGGCATTCTTGATATCCAGCGCGTGGGTCAGCTTCTCACGCAGCACCTCCGGATAATACAGCTGACAGACCTGAATGCCGATCTTCTGGTATTTGTCCCCGTAGAACGGTGCAATGCCGGATTTGGTAGATCCGAAAGAAGCCTTTCCGAGGCGTTCCTCCTCATAGCAGTCCAGCAGGATGTGATAGGGCATCAGCACCTGTGCACGTTCCGAAATCGCAATTTTGGGTTCCGGTACCCCCATCTTCCTTACATCTGCCAGTTCATTCAAAAAGGCCTCTATGTCAAATGCGACACCCGGTCCGAGGATGTTGAGTACGTTCGGATTACAGATTCCGCTGGGCAGAAGATGAAGAGCAAAACGTCCGTATTCATTGATTATGGTATGTCCGGCATTTGCGCCTCCCTGGAAGCGAACCACGATATCCGCATTCACCGCCAGAAGATCCGTAATTTTCCCTTTTCCCTCATCGCCCCAGTTGGCGCCTACGATGGTATGTACCATGTATATGCTCCTTTCAGCCGCCGGTCATCCGGCAGAGAAATTTATTTCTTTCACATACCGCAGCCGGTATGCACATTTCTTGCCCGCGTATCTTACCTGATTCCAACTGCATTGTCAATGACACCTGGAGAGTTAGTTACCAGTCTGAATCCCAGTCCGTACTGCCGCTGTCCCAGGAATCATAATCCGACGATGAGGTGTGGCTTTCCTCCTCCGCCTGAATATCCGCCCAGGCCTGAGAGTCATAAAAGTCTCCGTATTCCCAGCTGCTGTCATAGTCCTCCCCGAGATAATAGTCATCATAGGATCCATCATCCATGAGCATGCTCACCAGATACCAGTCCGCAATGCCATCCGAGTAATACCAGTCAGATCCGTAACGGTAGTACATCCCGTCGTCATTCATCCGATAGTACCCGTCGTGGGAATGCTTGATGTGATTATACCCATAGTAGAGAATGCAGATGATAATAAAGACCACCACTGCAATCCGGAAAAAATAGTCTTTCTGTCGGTTCGGCCTCCTGCGCGTCATGCCCCGTCCCTGGCCCTGGGGACGGCCGTCCGGCCAGATATCCCGCGCATGACACTCCTCCAGCAGTTTATTGTACAGTTCCCGCACCCCATAGGCCTCATCCGGTCCGCTGTAGCGAACCGCGCGGTTGCCGCTGGCTTTGTTCTTGTACACCACCACATGATCCCCGTCACGATAGATTCCGAATGCCCTGGGATACTTGTAATCCTCCCCGATGAAAAAGCGCATCCGTGCCAGCTGCATTTCATGATAGGCACAGTAGGCTTTCAGTTCTTCAATCGTTTTGGGGATCTCGCCGGAAGCCGGGTTATACCCCGTCACGCTTTCAGCCTCGGGCGTCATCCCGTCCGTCTCTGCCAGTTTCCCGGAATTCTCCGGCACATGCGGCACATTCGTCTCAGGAACCGTCTCCTGAACCGGTTCTGCTGTGCGTACATCCGCAGCCGGTTCCGTCTCCGGCGTTTCCCCCATCTGCTCCGGGTCAATCGCCAGACCGCACCTGGGGCAAACTTTTTCATCCGGCAGAAGCAGCATGCCGCATGACGGACATCTGTCTTTCATCATCCTATCCCTTCTCTCTTCTTTGAAAAAACATTAAATCTGAACCGTCCCCGTCTTCTCCGGGGCATCTGATTCCAGTTCGTTTAACCCCTCTGTTTATACGCAGTACCCGGACCTCGGGCAGTCATTCTGTTCATTCATCCGGCCCACCCGCTGTCATCACCCGACACGCAATTCCCGTTCGGTTTGTCCGATCCGGTCAATGCAGACGGGCCCTTTTCAGCCAAAAACACCCTCAAAGCCTGTTGTTTTCAGAATGCTGCGGATATTCTCATTCAGATGAATCAGCTGGAGCCGCCTGCCACTGCCCAGTGCCTTATGCATAATCAGAAGGACACGCAGTCCTGCCGACGAGATGTAGTCAAGGCTTTTCATGTCAATGATAATCCTGCGGATGTCCCGGCCATCTGTCGTTTCCCTGTACAGGGCAAGAAGGGACGGAGCCGTCAGTGTATCCACACGCCCGGAAAGCGCAACTTCAAGTGTCCCGTCAATGCATGCCATCTGTGCGCTGAAATTCTTTTCCTCACAGGAACGTTCGGAGACTGTCCCTTCTCCGGGCGTCATCACCCAGAGATTCACCTTTTTAAAGACCTCCCGCACGGCTTGTTTTTTCTCATCCGACAGCTGTTCAAGTGAATGAAGCTGTTCCGGCAGGTAATCATAAAGGGGAACCTTTTCAAGGCGCAGCCCCATCTCCCCGATAAAGTGCTCTGCTTCATTTTCGTCAAAAAACCGGTTTTCCACCCGAAA
>JAGAHV010000118.1:0-17634 GCA_017626895.1 Clostridia bacterium
CAAGCCACATAATTCATCCGTCAGCCCTCCTTTTTGAGTGCAAGGCGGATGCTTTTTTTCAGGCTCATATAGGCTTCGTAAGTGGGAACCGTGCCTTCCAGGAAGCCACTCTGATATGCATCGCTTTTTTTGAGATCGTTTCTCTTGAGAATATCGGTCAGATTGCTGACCGTGATCCCATCACGATTGCGGATGATGTAAATGCAGTCGTTTCGTTCAAACTCATCGAGCAATTCAGGGTAGTGTGTCGTAAAAATCAAAGTGCCGCCCATGCAGTTCATTCCTGCGTCCATAAAGAACCGAATCAACGTCGCAACGATCTCTTTGTTGAAATGGTTTTCCAGTTCATCAATGACCAGATAGCCACCTGATTTCAGAACATGAATCGCTAATGTAAAGGTGACGATTCCTTTGATCGTACCAGAGGAAAAATAATGGTTGAGTTCCTTCGGATCAGAAAGGACGATCTCCGGCTTCTCCTTGAACTTCAGGTGAATGGTAATCTTTTTATCCTTATGCGCAAAGGAAAGGTTTTCAACTGTTGGATCAAGGAAGGCAACAATGTCAAGCGGTACATCATCCGAAACAGGCAGCACGTTGATGTTGGTCAAAGACAGAAGATCACATACCTGGATATGCTGCTGGTGCTGCTTATTGTAAGCAATGATGATACTGGTGTCGCTTGGAAGGAACGATTCGCTATTGCTTCGTGTGGACGTTGGTGCAATCCCCTCAAAATCCAGCAGTGCCTTTTTTGTCACCACAGAGGAAGCAGGTTTTGTCCACAGCGTTTCTTCTTTAATGGTGTATCTAATCTCCCGGCTTTGATCCTGGGAGGAAACAATAACCGTTTCCAACCGGCAAATCTCGTCACAATCAGAATAAAAACATAGATTCAGTGTAACCTTCTCAGCTTGTCCAAGAATATCTCTCGTTTCCATGTGGTTGATGGGTTCATTGTTCAGCAAATTCAATGCAAGCAGGATGATCTTCAGAACAGAAGTTTTGCCGGATGCGTTAATGCCAATCAATGCCTCAACATTGTTCAGATAGAAACTGGAATCATTGCGGAGAAGATGAAGCTGATTTCTGTCTGCTTCACTCACGCGTTGTCCCGCATAAAACGTAAGGTACAGTTCTTCTTTGAAAAGAGGCAGTCCTTTTGCAGAAATACTTAGCAGTTTCATTATTCACCATCCTCTCAGATAAAAACGGATTTTCTGTTTTTATTTTTTCTCCCGGGTCATTATAGCTATATTTTTCAAAATTATCAACGGAAAATCCGTTTTTATTTTCTTTTTGTTAATTTTTGTTAATTTTTGTTGATTGTTTCAAAGTGCGTGGATGAAATTCGGTGCTGCTGACAGGACAGTTGATTTTGGAGGTTACTATGTCCCTTGAAAATAAATTGGGATTGACAAGTTCCGCGGATCTTGCCCGCGAAGAAGAACGCATCAGCAAGAAAAAGGCACTGGAGCTTTTTGAAAAAGGGATGCTTGATCAATTGGAAGCAGGAAAATTCTCTGCTCTCAAGGCAATTCATAAGTTCTTTGCTTGCCTAGCCTGCTTCTTGCCGAATTTTCCGAGCCCCCTTTGGAGCCACATCCCAGAAGACGATGCCTTTGTATACACGATAAAGTGGAACCATTTGAGATTTGCATGAAGTAAGCGATGTGCGCCTTGCACGGCGGTAGCCGTGTAGGTTTCCCAACGCTCCTTCCCGAGCCGGACGGGCACCTCTCGATGCATCCGGTTCTCCGCTTATCTAACGCATCTGGATTCTTGAATCATTTTGACTTTATGATTCAAAGAGTCCTTGTTGATGCGCGCCAGAATCTCAGATGACGGTTTTACAGTTTGTGACTGCATGAGGAATTCCTCCCTTTCATTCTTCTCTTTCTGACACTTATTCAGCTGTCCCCCTTCGCCTGCTGTTGGGCTTTCCCTCAACTCTGACTACTATGGGGACTGTGTTACCATTTCTATTCTTTCGGATAGAATTACGGTAATCCCTTTTATTTCAACACCTAGGAAATTGATGGTTGTCGGCACGTTTTCTTTTGGATGGAAACGTGGCAATATCCCCGGCAGGGGAATTGCAATGGCTTTCGACTCGTTATGACACCTCCGGTGCCTGTCATGTGATTGAATTTTGGCAGTTTGGCCATCCTTGTTGTTAATGACCAAGATCACATCATCGTCTTTAAGGTCTGTGGCGATGCCAGAATGTAGCTGGAACTGGAGTCTTACCTGATACATAAACCCAATTTATTCCTCATACCATCTTAACTCGGGATTCAGTCGCACTTAAGACCTATCGTGACTTATCCCTTCTGCAACATGCTATGGTCCCATTTCGCTTTCGTTCCGTGGTAAGTTGCAAGTTTCATTCACTGCCAGTAAATGGTAGTTCCTTAATTCTACAAAGTGTTGAAATGGTAGGCTTTGACCTCCTTTCTCCACAAGTTTATTCGTATATATAAACCGCCTACATAAAGGCGCACAACAAGGACATTCGAGCGGATCTACATGGAAAGCCCGTACATCATGGCGCTGCATGCGGATCCCACGATCTCGAAGACCATTGAAGAGTGGCTTGACCTGTTCGAAATGTTCTCCATTTATGAGATCCTGCCGGAAATCCTGGAGATGTGGGGATCGAACCTCTTCACGGACGCCAAAGCCAGAAAAAACTGAGACAGACCGAACGTGAGCTGACCACGCCGCTCTTTCTGCTGCGGTGCATGGAGGTCGGGATTTCCATTCCGGATCTCGACCTGCTCACGATCGGTCTTGTTATGGACATCTGGACCGAAAAAGGCAATGACGGGACGCAGTACACAGTACGCGCATCTCAGGGCGATTTCGACCGTTTTTGATAAAAACATACGCCTAAATGCAGAAAACATGAAATTAGAAGTTGACTAATCGCAAAAATCGAGTATACTGAACCTTGAGGAGGTTTGATCGATATGCTGATTCAGTTCAACTTCAAAAATTTCAGATCCTTTAAAGGTGAGGTATCCCTGGATATGACTGCGACCAAGATTACGGAGCACCCGGCTCACGTGGTTGAATCCGGGGGAGATAAGCTCCTTTCAGTTGCGGCAATCTATGGAGCAAATGCAAGCGGAAAATCAAACGTGTACGGTGCCTTTTCCTTCATGAAGGACTATGTGGAAAATTCCTTCTATTTCGGAGGAAACAGCGGCAGGCGAACGGGGGAGAACATGAAAGCTTCACCTTACCTGTTTGACAGGACGAGCCGGGAGGAACCTTCTGAATTCGAAGTCTTTTATGTAGATGATTCAGATGGAAAGGGCAAGACATACCAGTATGGATTTGTTTTGCTGGGGTCCGAGGTTCTGGAGGAATGGCTGTACTCGAAAGCGAAGACGGCGAGAAACTCCTACAGGACAGTGTTTTATCGAAAAAAAGGTGAAGAACTGGAAATGGATGGGCTTCCCAAAAAGGCAGTGCAGAACCTGAAAGCTGCCCTGATGCCGGAAACCCTGATAGTATCGCTTGGTGCAAAACTCAATATTCCTAAACTCTCTTCGGTTTATGAATGGTTTTCCCGTAATGAAACAATCCATCTGGAGACGCTGGGTGAGGATTTTTCGAGAGCAAGTGACCTGCCGGAGGACTTTGTGAGTAACCCTGACGTTCAGGAAAACGTCCTCCGGTACATTTCTTCTTTTGATGAATCCATCGTTGGTTTTGAGGTGGAAGAGATCAAGAAGAGCGACGAGGAGCTTCTGGGAAAAGCTTACGTGATTTATACTGTCCACAAAATTGCGGACGGAGGACAGCAAAGCATCCTTTTGGTGAATGAGTCCAGTGGGACAAGAAAAATGCTGTCCCTGTACAGGCCGCTGAAAAGTGTTCTTGAACAGGGCGGAGTCATGTTTATCGATGAACTGAATGACAGGCTTCATCCTCTCCTGGTAAGGAATATTATCCTGACGTTCCTTACTCCGGAGATCAACACGAACCATGCGCAGCTGATCCTGACAACGCATGATATCTGGCAGTTCTCCAATGAACTGCTCAGAAGGGATGAACTGTGGGTGACAGACAAGGATGCCGATGGTGTTTCAACGCTGTATTCTGTCGCGGAATTCAAGGATGAAGAGGGAAAGAAGATTCGGAGAAACGAGGCCCTGGCAAAGAATTACCTGATTGGGAGTTACGGCGGAATTCCTGCCCTGAAGCCGATGACGATGATGGGAAGGGGTGAAACTGATGGCATCAAAGGATAAAAGCAGTTCAAAGAGAGCCGGAAAGCGTAAGGACAGGAATCAGAGGTTTCAGGTGAGAACCCCGATCCTTGGATACTACCTGATTGTTACGGATACGGAGGAAACAGAGAAGAACTATTTCGAAGGGTTGAAAAGTAGCATTCCGGAAGAGATCAGGAACCGCATCGTCATCCGTGTGGAGAAGGCAAAGACGACATACAATCTTGTCGAGCGTACCAGGGAACTGTGCAGTGCGCAGGCACAGCAAAGGATTCCTTGGATTGTGTTTGACAGAGATGAAGTGAAGGACTTTGACGGAATCATTCAGGAAGCATTGGAAAGTGATATTCATGTTGGCTGGTCAAACCCATGTTTTGAGATTTGGCTGTACGCATACTTTGGGGAGATGCCAAATATCCAGGATTCAGTTTCATGCTGCAGCCGTTTTTTCGGCAGGTTTGAGAAGGAAACCGGACATCCATACGGAAAGAATGATACTGAAGTCTATAGAAGGATTACAAAGGCCGGGGACTTTGAATTGGCATATCAGATTGCTGAGAGGAAATGCTCCCAGGCAGAAAAAGAGGGAAAGAAACCTTCACAAGCTTGTCCAGCCTGTACTGTACACAGGTTGGTGAAGGAGATAAAGGATAAGACAGGCATTTAAAACATGCCAATTAGTGGACAGCCCTGCTGGTAATTCCAGTGGTTTTTTTCTGCTGCAAAAGATCATTATTGAGGAGAATTCGCCATGACAGATGTTCAGGTTCAGGCCGGACATACCTGGCAGCAATATACGCTTATGCACCGGGACCGCCGGGTGGCCACTATCCGCAGTGACGGGAGCTGTACCATTTATGCTGCTTCATTCATGCCGTATGATCTGTATCTGGAGCAGACGAATGAAATGGATGCAGGGACGAATAACCAGGATAACCTGACTAACTTTACCTGCTGGTGTGCATCCCGCGTACTGCCGCCGAACCGGAAATATGCCAAAGAGATTCTCAGCAGCATCGGGGCCGGACAGGCAAACACGGACCAGGAACGTGCCCTCATTTCTCTGGCATATCACGGCCTGACGCTGACGGATGTTTATTGGGTGAAAGGCTGTCGGGAGCAGATCACGTATGATGAAATCAACCTCTTTGATCATTCTCTGTCGGATGCGTTTGTGGAGGTCAGTCTGCGGGGGGAAGCCCTGACTGCGCAGAATGCCCGGATGATTGTTGCAGGTGATACAGCGGGTGATGTGACCACCGGGGGTGCGGCGCCAAAAGCCTGGGTGCACCGGAACGGCACGTTCTATTTGCTGAAGGACGGAGATGAAAAGGAAGTGGAAGCTGAACTGCTGGCCAGCCGGATTGCCCGCTGCTTTGAGGCAGAGCAGGTATTATATGAGCCGTTCCTGTATGACGGGCAAAAAGTGTCATGCAGTCAGCTGATGACCTCAAAGGAACTTTCCATCGTGCCCATGGAGCATGTGGAAATATATGCAGCCAATCACGACACGGATCTGCATTCACTGGTCCGGCAGGTTGATTTGCGCGGCTACTGCATGATGAACATCATCGACTACCTGGTGGGCAATACCGACCGGCACTGGGGCAACTGGGGGTTCCTGATGGACAACAAAACCAACAGGCCCCTGCGCCTTTTTCCATTGATGGATTTCAACAGGGCATTTTTGGCCTATGACACCATGGAGGGCAGCCGGTGTCTCACATCCCCCCGTTCCATGAGTCAGATGGATGCCGCCCTTGATGCCGTGCGGACAGTGGGACTCAACCAGAAAAGTGAAATCCGGATGGAATGGTTCAGCGATCCGGCCCGGCGGGAAATGTTTGGAAAGCGGTTCAGTCTGCTGAAAAGTGTGAGCGGGTGACCCGTCTGCAAAATGAAACAAGCCCGGAACAGATTCTGTTCCGGGCTTGTGGTGGTTCAGTTCGGATCAAGCTCTTCCTCAGGCAGCAGTTCATGGTCACTGTTGGAATCAACCATCTGGTCGATGTAATCATCCAGCGATTCAGAGATGACTTTATTCCATGTACCGCTTGAACGCAGTTTTTCGGCAAGTTTGGAAGTGCTGATGCGGGTTCCGAAGATGTCATTGAATTTCTTTTCGAGTTCATGGATGGACATGAGTCCATGCTGAGAGGCGATCCATTCGCAGATACGGCTCAGACTCAGGGAATTGCTGTCCAGAGAGAGAATGATGCCGCCGGCAACGGACAGAGAGGAGACAACTTCCTGCTGACGAAGAATGCAGGTCAGCATCCAGTCATTTCCATGGAGCTTTCGGATGGCAGGAAGACGTTTGACTTTCTCCCAGATGCTGTGTCCATTGAAGAAGGGGAGAGTGTAGTAAACGGAGAGATCAGACTGGATTTTGCGAAGATCATTGACTTTGAGACCGTATTCCTTTTCAATGCGTTCTCTTGACATGAGGGTTTTCGGCCCGGTTTCAACGAATTCAAGAGCCTTTTTCTTCTTATCGAGTGCCACACCGAACATGGACAGATTGAGCATGCGCTTGTCCAGTGTCGTGAGGTCGAGAACGTCTTTGGAGAAAATGGTTTTATCAAAGAAGCTGATGGCTGTTCCGTAAGAGGAATTATAGGCATAGGACGCGTGAAGGGTATAACCGATCCGTTTGAAAGCAGAGGCGTTAATGGCTTCCCGTCCGGTATGAACACAGATCCTGTCGAACATATCCTCAATATCATCGGTAAACCACAGCTCTTTTTTGCCCAGCTCCTCAAGGAAGGCAGGAACATCTCTGGGATCAATGGAAGGCGCATCAATGACATACTGACCATCCGTATAGTAGGCACCGACGGCATTTGAAATGGTCGGATTGCCCTGGGCGCTTTCCTTGCGCAGACCAAAACGTTCCTCATAGGCAGCATAATAGTCAAAATAGGCGACCGGTGAGATTTCCCGGAGAAGCTGAATGGCCTGCTCATCCTCGGAAGCATTGCCGATGATGATCACGGGAACTCTTCTGCAGTGGATGGGGAACTGCTTTTCATCCCACATGGAAAGGGAGGACTTGATCACGTAAAACAGTTCATAGCCATCCCGGATATCCAGTTCATTCATTGCATCCGTATACTCCCTGAAAATCAGTTCGGATGAAATGATGCTGTCTTTATAGCGGTTAAAATCAATTTTTTCCCAGACATCCTGGGGATCTGCATTGCAGTAACGGACTTTGTTTTCACGGTTGAAGACAATTCCCCTGGCGTTGCGGAGAAGATTGGCCACGGTGCGCATGTTGATCCGGAGACGGTTCATGGGATATCCTTTTCGCCGGATGTAACTGTAGTATTCTTTCTCAAATTCTTCAATGCTGAGCGGGTTATCCGAATTTCCGGCCAGAACACGCATGACCATTTCAGAGCGGGTGACGGTGTTTTTGTCGTTCCTTAACGCCTCTTCATCCAGAAAATCTGAGAGACGCTTTTTCCACAGCCCGTGATAATCCTCCAGGGTGGCCCGTGTGAGTTCGATTTTGCCGCGGGTGTACCGGATGGAAAGGTATTCATACCCCTCCTCCGAGATTTCAGGAAATGCCCGGACAAAGATCGGTTTGAGCATATGGAAATGTTCAAAAGGCTCACGGAAATAGTCCTCGAAGAGCAGAGGAAAACTCTGCGCCATTTTGGCAGCAATCTGCCGTACGCGCTCGCGGGTCAGTCCGTACGCGGAACCGATGGACTGAAGGCTTTCCCCCTGGACGCGGAGCAGAAGAATCTTTGAGGAGCGCTCCTCCGGATTGCATACCTTGCTGTAGGCGTCATGGAAGGGATCCCTTGTGATCAGATACTGATCTCTGTGGTGAACCAGAATATGACTGGAAACGGCGGAATTGATAAAGGTTCTCGTGGAGATCGCGATCTGAAGGCGGCTGAATCTGCCGGCAAGGAAGGCCGGGTCAACGATGCCATAGGCGGAATTGGCTTCAAGAAAAGATTTCACTTCCCGCTGAACATTCGGAAGCAGAAAAACCGTCTTCAGGGCATCTTCCAGGGAATGAATCCCGTTGGGGCCGATCAGATTGCCGGTCTTGAGGCGGTCATAGAGCTGCCGCCAGTAAAAATGCGCGATAGGCTCAAGGACGGCGGCTGTTTTCTGAAGGTAAATGGAAAGCTCATTGTCAATGGGCTCATCCGTATCGCTGGGATAAGTGATGTTCTCTTTGGCCCATTCATTGATCGCACTGATAATTTCACTGATTGACTTTTTCCCGAGTCCTTTGATCTGTGCGTATTCCGGTTCAGAAAGAACGGCAACTTTGTCAATGGTCGTGTAGGAATTATCACACAGTGCGCGATAGGGACGCGTGGAAAGATGGAGTTCACTGACCGAGTGATAGGCCATTTCTCTCAGTTGTTCAGCGGTATAGTTACAGATTCGCTCGGATGAGGACGGATATTGATTTTCCTGCTCAATGATGCTTTCAATGAGCTCCGTGTTTTCGAGAATTCCGGATATTTCATCAATGGTTTTTACGCCGACGCTTCTCTGCTGTGCAATGTCATTGATGGGTGTCATTCTCAGTTTTTCGATGGAATGAATGCCCATTCTGTGCAGTACGTTGTTCGCCCGGACAGAAAGGTTCAGTCTTTCTATAGGTGTTTCACGCATATCGATCACCATATCTTGATTATTTATTGGAGAGGAGTTACTGTTCTGCTGATCATGAGCAGGTTCGGGTACAGAAAATCTGCATGGAATACCGGCAGGGAGCCGCCAGAAACGGCCGGATTCTTTTTACCGAAAAAACCGATGTGGGGATGTTTACTGTTCTCCGGGAAAGGAGGTACCTTTTTTTCACGAATATTATACTCTAGGTAAATTTTGAAGGCAAGCGTTTTCAGAAAGTAATTAAAAAATTGTATAATTTGACAGGTATTGATGCCGATACAGCCGGATGGTAGAATATTTGTGTCATCGAAAAGAAACAGAATTCCCGGCGCCGAAGGCTGAAAACAGCGCTTCCGGGAAGGAAAAAATTGAGACCTGAGGAGGAGAGAAGATGAAAACAGCGGTCCTGTTTCCCGGCATCGGCTACCACTGTGACAAACCGCTGCTCTATTATGCGGGAAAACTGGCCCGGGCGGCCGGATATGAGGTTCTTTCCGTTCCGTATACGGGGTTTCCGAAAAACATACGGAATGACCGGGAAAAGATCCGGGAGGCCATTGTGCTGGCGGTGGAACAGACGGAACAGATCCTCATGGGCCAAAAATGGCCGGAACAGGCAGACATCCTGTTTATCAGCAAAAGCATCGGTACGGTGGCTGCTTCGCAGTATGCCATGGATAAAGGACTTTCGGTTCGCAGCATTCTGTTTACGCCGCTGCCGGAAGCTTTTGAAAAAGCCGTCCTGCCGGCGATCGCGTTTCACGGAACCGCAGATCCGTGGGCGGAAACCGGGACTCTTGCGGATGCGTGCCAACGGAAACAGATCCCGCTTTACCGGGTGGAAGGGGCCAATCATTCCCTTGAAACCGGTGATGTGATGAGAGACCTGCAGAACCTGCAGGAGACGATGAAACGAGTCCGGCGGTTTATCGGGGGAAACGGTCAATAAAGCACAGGGCCATATCCGGATACCGGATATGGCCCTGTGCATAGATGAAAGTGTTCTGTGTGGCGATTGTCAGCGAAGATCCCAGTGATAGAACTCGATATCCTCATCGGAGACCTCTTCATCCGGTCCTTCCGTGAACGTCACGCGCTTAATGCCGCAATAGATGGTTTTGATCTTGCTCCGGTCGGGAATCTCGATATAGTCGGAGTAGGCCGTAACTGATCTGGCAATCTGGCGGTTCGTGACCCAGGTATAGGTTCTGCCGCCGTACAGCCGGTCACCCCAGTCATCCTCGGCATAGAGGACCATTTCAAAGGATTTGACCTGACGGGTTTTGGCCAGAACCTCGAAGCGGATCTTCAGCATATCCCCCGGCTTCTTATCCCAGTTTGCCCAGACACGGTCGGAAAATCCCATGCTGGTAATGCCGTAGAAAGAACGCCTTGAGGAAGAACTGCTGGAGGAGGGTTTGGCGGTTGGCTTTGCCGTGGGCTTTGCGGTCGGCTTCGGCGTGGCTTCCTTTGCAGGATAAGGGGTAAAGGCAGCAATATGATTCAGCGGGAGGGTAACACTGTTGCTGGTGATCCGGGAATAGTTCGCATCGTCTTTTACGGTAATGGTAAACGTTGCTTCTTTCGGATTGCAGGCTTCGCGGATTGCCGCATCGGTTTCCGCTTTCAGCAGGAAAAACTCTTTTTTTGATTCCAGACCATTTTCCAGATTGAAAGCCCCGATTCCGTAAACGGGGACACCGTTTATCTTTGCATCGTCCACGGTCATGTCAATCTTTTTCCCGCTCTTGTTGGTGACCAGGAGATCCAGACGGATGGTGGCAACAAACTTGGCTGAGGTGAAGGGATAGGAGCTCACAAGCTCAATGGTAACCCCGTTGGAATCCAGGAGAATGTTCTTGTTGGAGGAGACGGAAGTGCCGGTTTTGGCGGAACCGGAAGACTTGCTGGGAATGATATCCTCACCGCCGCCCAGAATGGTATCCGTTCCGGCGTCATCTGTCGTTCCCGTCGAATAGGACCGGATGACATTCTCAAGGACGTCCATGGTTGCCGCGTCATCCCCGTCAATGTACTTGGCGGCGTATTCCACATCCCCGTCATCCCGGACTTCAATCAGGCGCAGGAGACAGACTTTGGTGTTCTGGACCTTGTACATGTAACGGGCACCCACCAGGGTCTTTCCGCCCATCTCGTATTTTTTGGCGGGATTGGTGCCGATCATGTTGTCCCCGTACTGGTTTTCCATGTATTCTCTGTACACATTATTGAGATAATTTGTCGGATTGCTCAGTTTCATGTCAAGCGGCCGGCGGGTAATCATGACATAGGGAATATACCCGTCACTTTCAACGTAAACGGTGAGGGTATTGTTCTTGAAGGAAGTCGCAGCGCCTTCAGGAATCTGAATGGTAAAATCCTGCTGATCACAATGGAATTGACGGGTTGCAGCTGCCGATCCGGTCCCGAGAACAGAGATGAGCAGAGCGGTCAGCAGAATCAGAAACAGGCATCGTTTCATAGGGAAATCCTCCTTTTCTTTTGGAAATATCAAGTAAGGACATTATACGCGAGAACCCGATGTTCTTTCCAGAAAAACAGGGGAAAAACCCGGATTAGTTTTAGATCAGTCCGAGGATAATACCGTTATTACGAGATTGTTTTAACGGGGATGGACGAAGGGGCAGAGGGGAAAATGCACCGGAAACAGACATGCAGAAACAGAAAAAGAGACCGGTTTCCCGGCCTCCGTTTTCGAAAAAAGGGATAATTTTTATGCGAAACAGGGATTCAGATCCGGAGATCCCCTTCCCTGACCCAGCCCAGACCTTTGATCACCGAGTGAATCAGGGGGCAGAGAACGGCCGGGAGGACAAAACAGATGAGAATGAGTCCGGCCCAGTCCCAAAGGGTGACGGCGGCCTTTGTCCCGGCGGCCACATCGTTTACCCAGCCGGTATACACGCCGATCTGTCCCACCAGACCGCAGGTACCCATACCGGAGGAGATGGCCGGACCGTTCATTTCCATGTGAAACAGGCAGGTGGCAATGGGACCGGTAATGGCGGAGGTGATCAGAGGGGCAATCCAGATCCGGGGATTGCGGACGATGTTGCCCATCTGCAGCATGCTGGTGCCAAGGCCCTGGGACACGAGACCACCCAGGCCGTTTTCCTTGAAAGACATGACGGCGAAGCCGACCATCTGCGCACAGCATCCGGCGACCGCCGCACCGCCTGCCAGTCCGGTCAGACTGAGGGCGGCACAGATCGCGGCAGAGGAAATGGGAAGGGTCAGGGCTGCGCCCACAAGCACCGATACGGCAATGCCCATCCAGAAAGGCTGCAGCACGGTTGCCATGCGGATGAGGTGTCCAAGGCTCATGGCAAGGCGGCCCAGGACAGGCGCCAGAAGGGCGGAGAGGGCAATGCCCACGAGGATGGTTACAAGCGGTGTAACGAGAATATCCACTTTGGTTTCCCCGGAAACCGCCTTGCCGATTTCAGAGGCAAGAATGGCGATGAACAGGACGGCCAGCGGTCCGCCGGCGCCGCCCAGCGCATTTGAGGCAAAACCAACGGTAATCATGGAAAACATGACCAGAGGCGGACAGTGAAGGGCCGAGGCAATGGCAACCGCCATGGCCGGACCGCTCATGGCGGAGGCCAGGCCCCCTACCGTGTATTCCGTACCGCCAATGACGGCCACGGGCATGGTCAGAGGGGCAAAGTGAAACTGTGTGCCAATGGTATTGATAATGGTTCCGATCAGCAGCGAACAGAAAAGGCCCTGAGCCATGGCGCCAAGGGCATCAATTCCATAGCGCTTCAGGGAAATTTCAATGTTTTTGCGCTTACAAAAATTCTGAAATCGGTTCAAGGGTGAACGCCTCCTCAACTGGGATCATTTGTCGGAACTGCTTTGTCTGAGGCCTGAACCGGACATTCTGTCGCTTCGCGGCAGGCCGCGCCTCTTTTGGGAAAATGTGCCGAAGCAGCATCCGGACGGGAATGGGTTTTCCGGGACAGTGCCGGAAAGATCATTTGGCGCCGGATAGTCTATCACGAAAATAGACGGATGAAAAGGGGAAAAAGAAGGCGGTGATGATTTCAGACCGGCATCCCTGACAGAGAGAGCCGTTTCCGGAAAGGCCCGGTCAGTTCCGGAAGACCGGCCAATAACGGGTTTGCAGAAATTGAAAGGGACGGGGTTGTTTAACCGGGAGGACTGGTGTATCATCTAGTCAAAGAACTCAAAATCAACAGAAAAGAGGGAAGGACATGAATGAAACACTGCGCCTGCTGAGAGAGAGAAAGTCTGTCCGGGCATATACGGATCAGCCGATTCCAGAGGAGGAGGTCAATGTCATCCTGAATGCGGCGGTTCAGGCGCCGACAGCCGGAAATCAGCAGCTGTATACGATTTTGCGGATCACGGATCCGGAACGGAAAAGACGTCTGAGTGAATCCTGTGACCATCAGCCGTTTATTGCGGAGGCAAAGCTGGTCCTTGTCTTTCTGGCAGACTGTCTCAAATGGTACAGTGCGTTTGAGGCGGCCGGCTGCAGTCCGCGCAGGCCCGGGCCGGGGGACCTGATGCTGGCGGTAACGGACGCGGTGATTGCTGCCCAGAACGCGGTGGTGGCGGCCTCGTCGCTGGGCATCGGGTCGTGTTACATCGGGGATATCATGGAAAATATTGAGGAGCAGAGAGAAATCCTCGGTCTGCCCGAAACCGTGTTCCCGGCGGCAATGGTTGTCTTTGGTTACCCCACTGAACAGCAGATGAAGCGGGAGAAGCCGGTCAGGTCGCCGTTAAGCCAGGTGGTCAGTGAGAATGTGTACGAGAGGAAGGACACGGCCGGTCTCAGGAAAATGCTGGAAGGGAAAGCCGGACAGATTCCGTATGAACAGTGGATCCGGGCATTCTGCAGGCGGAAATACCATTCGGATTTTTCCCGGGAGATGTCCCGGTCGGTAGAAAAGGCACTGGAGGCATTCAGAGACTGGAGGGATGAGGATGGACGCGCTTGAGGCCATTTTGACGAGGCGAAGCACAAGAGAGATGAAACCGGAAATGCCGGCAAGAGAACTGCTGGAAAAGGTGATTGAGGCCGGCCGGGCGGCTCCCAGCGGCGCCAACAGCCAGTCGACGCACCTGATCGTCATTACCTCAAAGGACGTTCTGGCAGGGCTGGCGCAGCTGGTTCAGGCGGAGTTTGCTGCAATGGAGGAAACACCGGGGATGTATGTGTCCCTCCGGAATGCCATCCGGCGGTCGAAAAAAGGTGGATATGTGTTTCATTACAACGCGCCCGTGCTGATTGTGACGGCAAACCGAATCGGGTACGGGAATGCCATTGCGGACAGTGCCTGCGTGCTTGAGAACATGATGATTGCCGCCAATGCACTGGGCCTGGGTTCCTGCTGGATTAACCAGCTGCACTGGCTGAGTGAACATCCTGCCGTCCGGACACAGATGGAGAGGCTGGGACTGGGAAAAGAGGAAACGATTACCGGCGGACTGATACTGGGTAATGAGCCGGTAAGGGGTGAATGGAAACGGACCGGGAATCCGGTTACCTGGGTGGAGGATTAAATGGGCAGTCTGGATGGAAAAGTAGCAGTGGTCACCGGCGGCGCACATGGAATCGGCGCTGCAGCGGTGCGGGCACTGGTCAGAGAAGGGGCCAGGGTACATATCATTGATCTGCGCGAGGGGGACTGGTTTGTCGGGGATGTGGGTGACCCGGAAACGCTTGAGCGGTTTGCCGGGCAGGTGATCCGGGAATCGGGGCATGTGGACATTCTGGTCAATAATGCGCTGCCGGTAATGGCGGGCATCGACACCTGTTCCTACGAGACATTCATGCGTGCCATGGCCGTTGGCGTCGCGGCACCGTTCTATTTGACAAAACTGTTCCTGCCCTTTTTTGCCGGGGGTGCTTCGGTCATCAACATCTCCTCCTCCAGGGACCGGATGAGTCAGCCCCGGACCGAGAGCTATACGGCGGCCAAAGGAGGCATTGCGGCCCTGACGCATGCGCTGGCAGTGAGCCTTGCCGGACGGGTTCGGGTCAACAGCATTTCGCCCGGCTGGATTGACACGACAGACTCGGATCTGTCCGGACCGGATGCCTGGCAGCAGCCTGTGGGACGGGTGGGCAGACCGGAGGATATTGCGGAACTGATCCTGTTTCTGTGCTCGGACAAGGCAGGATTTATCACCGGGGAAAACATCTGTGTGGACGGCGGCATGACCCGGCTGATGATTTATCATGGGGAACACGGCTGGACCTATTCAGCGCCTGAACAGCACTGAACGGCCTGTGCCCCGGCATGCAGCAAAAACCACCTTCCGGAACTCCGAAAGGTGGTTTTTGGATTAATGAAGAAGATTTTTGATGTGTTCGTTGCAGGCCTTTTCAAGGGCATCCACGACAATCCTGAGAGCACGGATCCGGGCGTATTTCTTATCGTTGGATTCGATAATGTGCCAGGGGGCATACTCCGTGCTGGTTTTCTGCAGCATTTCATCGACGGCGACTTCATACTGGGGCCATTTTTCACGGTTGCGCCAGTCCTCATCCGTAATTTTCCACTGCTTCTCCGGCGTATTCTGCCGATCCGTAAAGCGGGCCAGCTGTGTATCCTGATCAATGTGAATCCAGAACTTGATGACGACGGCACCCCATTCGGTCAGGACACGTTCAAACTCATTGATTTCGTTGTAGGCACGCTTCCAGTCATTTTCCGTGCAGAATCCTTCAAGCCGCTCGACCATGACCCGTCCGTACCAGGTTCGGTCGAAGATGCAGATATGGCCGGTGCGGGGCAGCCGTTTCCAGAACCGCCACAGGTACTGACGGTTCAGTTCATGCGGTTCAGGGGAGGCAATCGGCATGACGTCGACACCGCGGGGATCCAGCGGATAGGCGACACGCCGGATATTGCCGCCCTTTCCGGCGGCGTCCCATCCCTCGTAACAGATCACGACAGGAATCCGATTGATATAGATGAGATTGTGAAGGACACCGAGGCGCTCCTGCAGCTGCTTCAGTTCTTTCTTATAATCCTCATCCGAAATGGTGGGGGTCAGATCAACCTCCGCCAGTTTGGGCATTTTGACCAGGGGGAAGTTCTCCTTAAAGGGTGAACCGACATAACGGCCGGCAGAAAGGGCATGTTCCGTCTGAGAGACCAGAAGACGCAGGGCATCCCGGAGCGTGGTTTTCCGTTTGCTGGCATCCAGAATGTTCCAGGGAATGGTGTCGCCGGTTTTGTCCATGAACGATTCATAGCCACTGCGGAACAGCTTATACTCTTTGTGCTGCCAGAGATCTCCCTCCGTTACCCGCCATGCGGTTTCCAGGTTGGAAAGCAGAGCAGTGAGGCGCTCTTCCTGTTCAGCCTCGTCAATGTGCAGGAACAGTTTAAGAACCAGATACCCTCCGTCGCGAAGCTGACGCTCAAACTCATTAATCTGGCGGACACGGCGTTTATATTCCTTTTCCGTGATTTCAGACTTCAAAAGTTTGCAGACAAGACTTTCCATCCAGCCGGAATCCATGAAGGTAATGCTTCCGTTTTCCGGAATGGCGGTGGCGAAGGGATAGAGGAACGGATAGCGTTCCTCGGATTCCGGTACGATTACCGGCGAAATGACATTGTAGAAGCGCGGATCAAGCTCACTGATCAGCTCCTTGATCAGACTGCCCTTGCCGGCAGCGGACCATCCTTCAATGAGGACCAGGATCGGCAGCTTTTTTTCGCGCAGCTGCTGCTGCATCCCCATGAGCTTTGAACGCAGTTCCTTGATTTCTGCATTCAGAACACTTTTCTCCTCGGGCTTGTTTTTTTCAAAATCCTTAAGCATGACAAACCTCCTTTTGAGCCGTAGCTCGGTCTTTGGGCACCGCAGGTTTTCCGGTACTCATACTTGACAAATCGACGCTGCGCGTCGAGCCCGTTCCTTTTAAGCCCTGGTTTGGTCTTTGTGCACTGCAGGTTTTCCGGTGCTCATACTTGACAAATTGACGCTGCGCGTCGAGCCCGTTCCTTTTAAGCCCTGGTTTGGTCTTTGTGCACTGCAATTTTACCGGTGCTCATACCTGACAAACTGCCACTATTGCGGCAGGCTCACTCCGATTTCCGATTAGACTGACTTATTTTAGCGCATTTAAATGGTCAGTTTCAACGGATTGGAACGATTTTTCTTTTCCGAAGTGGAAATGGAAATCGAAGTGGAAATATCCTGAAAGTGCCTCGGCCAGTCGTTGACAAGAAGCTGAACCTGTCCGGCAGGCAAGACGCCCGAGTGTGCGAGATTGAACAGACATGTCCGGATCGGATGGAATGACTGCAAATGTGATCCATGTCATGTCCAGCTGGTGGACGGTTTCGAGTGACGGATCTTCTTTTTCTCCTAATTGATTTTTCTCCTAAAATGTTGTGCAATTTAGGAGAAAAATCAATTAGGAGAAACCTGATGAGAGAATTTAACTATCAGAAAATGCCAGGGTCAAAAGATAGGGGTGAAGGCTCCTGGAGGGGTCTTGAGACTATTTTGACCTCGGATTTGGCTGTCCTGAAAAGCCTACTTGAATGTTACGAGTAGCTTCATTTTGAACAGACAAATCGTCAACCACCCCGACATCTATGAATATTAGGAACTGTAAAATATTAAATTGAACAAATATCTTGACAAACGTTCATTTTTGATATATGCAAGCAATCTGTGGCACCTATATACGAACGTTTATTCCGGAAGCATAATTAATGTA
>JAGAHV010000119.1:0-5534 GCA_017626895.1 Clostridia bacterium
ATGAAGTTCCTTGAAAACGACATCGACGATAAGGTATTCCTCAGATATATCAACAGGTTCTTGAAAGCGGGTGTCATGGAAGAAGGCAAGCTGTTCGAGGTGGACAAAGGTACTCCACAGGGCGGACTTATCTCGCCTGTGCTGGCTAATGTTTACCTGCACTACGCCCTGGATATGTGGATTGAGAAATCAGTGATGTCCAAATTGAAAGGGTGGGCCAAATACGTAAGATACGCTGACGATTTCCTCATGGTATTCCAGTACGAGGAGGACGCAGTAAGCGTAATGAATGCCCTGCCGGGGCGACTGGGGAAATTCAAACTTGAAGTTGCGCCGGAAAAGACGCGGGTACTTCCATTCGGAAGAAATGACCGCGATAACAACAGCTTTGACTTCCTCGGATTCACATTCTACGAGGCCAAAACTCGCAAGGGTGGATTCCGAGTGGGAATCAAAACAAGTAGCAAGAAACTGAAGCAGAAGAGAAAGGCGCTCAAACAGTGGGCTAAGGAACATATGCATGATCCGGTGGCCAATACCTTGATGCGACTTGACCAGAAGTTGAGAGGGCATTGCCAATACTATGGAGTAAATGGAAACTTTGTTTCTCTCAGGAATTTCTACTACTATGCACGCTGCACGATGTTAAAGGTTCTCAGGCGCCGTGGTCAAAAGCACAGGATGACATGGGCAAAGATGAATGAACTCTGGCCCATGTACATTTCGCGGCCAACGATTATGGTGCAAATCTGGTATTAGAGATAAAGACTCTTCGAGGAGCCGTATGCCCAAATAGGGCCCGTACGGATCTGTGAGGGGTGCGAGGGCGCAAGCCCTCCATCTACTCGACAGCCCTGACACAAGGCTCTTTAATTGCTACCGTACGGGGCGAAATATTGATGGCATCACGTAAATATCCTTTGATTATTCGCGGATCTGAATTAGTAGAAGTATCCAGCGGAATCATAACAGCTACATCGCGATCAACGATATCATCCTTAATCGTAAACAGTGGCTGGATGAAGCTGATCAGGCGTTCTCAGAAGATTTTGGAAGATACACGGACCGGACGAAATGAGGATGTCGCCGCCGGCCTGGATGAAATCAGATCAGAACAATATGCGCCGCAGCTGTCCGATTATGAGCGGTCTCTCCGGGCGGTTATAAAGTACGCCTACCTGGCGGCCGCCTGTGAGCGCATTCAGATGGATGAACTGCCGGGCGGAAAGGGAATTGCGGCTGTTGCCTGTATTCCTGCTGAACTGTCCAGGCTCTCTGTCATGGTTGTTGAGTTAAAAGGAAACAAAGCAGCAGGAGGGGCGATTGCACAGATAAAAGAGAAGCAATACCCGGCAAAACTGAAACCCTATGCAGGGCAGCTCCTCCTGGTTGGAATGAACTATGATGAAAAGACGGGTCGATTCACCTGCCTGATTGAAAAAGAATGAAATGCGCTTTATCGATCTCCTATCTCTGCCTGGGACAGAATCCAGGGGCAGGGATAGGAGAGCGTTATTGTCTTGCCGGGCACTTTTCTTTAGGGAAGATGTTCAGACGGAGGTTCAATGGCAGGTATGGAAAAAGATACCAGGTATCATGAAAAATCGTACTTGTCTCGTTGCTGACGAGGTCGTATAATTGTACCGGTTTAAGAAAATGTCCTTTATTCAAGGACTGTTCCTGCCATGGACGGTTGTTAATTCCGGGCTGGAACAAAGCTGCATCGGCCGAAGATCAACATTGAGAAACAAAATAAGGAGGAGATTAACGATGACCAATGCTGAAAAAGTACACGAGTTTCTGAACAAGGCACAGACGTTCTATTTTCTGACGACAGACGGAGATCAGCCGAAAGGCCGTCCCTTTGGCTTCCAGATGCTGGTGGATGACACCCTGTATTTTGGCTGCGGAACCTTTAAAAACGTCTATAAGCAGCTGACGGCCAATCCCAAGGTTGAAGTGCTGGCGGTTTGCGGCGGAGAGTTCATGCGCTACGATGGAACGGCCAAAATTGTCAGGGATGCGGCGCTGCTTGAAAAAGTACGGGAGGCAATGCCGCAGATTATGGCCCTGTACGATAAAAACGGCTGGGAAATGGGCCTGTTCTGCCTGGAAAACGGTCATGCGGAGATCCGGGGCATGATGGACCTGAAGGAAGAATTTGACGTCTGATGAGCACCCAGTCAACGATGGAGGAGCGCTTTGGCAAATGTCCATATGCCACGGCGCAGAGCCTGATTTCCGGAAAATGGGCTGTCCTGATCCTGCTTTATCTGGAAGAGGGCCCGATCCGGTTTAATGAACTGCTGAGAAAGATGCCGAAAATGACGCATGCGACACTGTCGGTGCAGCTGAAGTCGCTTGAGGAGAACGGGCTGGTCCGGCGGGTTCAGTATGAGGATATTCCGCCGCGGGTTGAATATTCCCTTACGGACATTGGACGAAAGTTTCACCCTGTTGTTGCGGCAATGGAAGTCTGGGGAAAGGAATATATCGCCAGAATGCAGGAAGAAAACAAATGAACCTGACCGGAATTGTCTACAGACCGCCGTATGAGGCCAATTCACTGCTTTTGCAGGTGACACTTGGATGCAGTCATAACAAATGCACCTTCTGCACGATGTATCCGGATGTCCCGTTCCGGGTCTGCCCAATGGACCAGGTGGAAGCGGATATTGAGGAGGCAGCCTGCGTCTGTCCGAATGTCACACGGGTATTTCTGGAACACGGAGATGCTTTTGTGCTTTCCGCAGATCGTCTTTTGCAGATTGCAGACATCATCCACCGGAAACTGCCCCGGGTTGAGACCATTGCCATGTACGCTTCCATCAAAAACATTCGGGCCAAAACGGATGAGGAACTCCGTCAGCTCCGGTCCGCGGGCATAAACGGGCTGGATATCGGCGTGGAAAGCGGCCTGGACGCAGCGCTTTCTTATATGAACAAGGGTCATACAGCGGATGAGGCACGGGAGCAGCTGCTTCGCCTGACCGGAGCCGGAATGGATTACAGCTTCAATGCGATTCTGGGATGCGGCGGGGCGGACCTTTGGCGGGAAAACGCCGATGCGACAGCGGACCTGATCAACGCCGTTCAGCCGCATCTGCTGTTCATCGGGACCCTTCATGCAGAACCGGGATGCCGGCTGTATCAGGACATGCGGAGCGGGGCGTTCAGGGAATGCACCATCGGGCAGCTGCTGGATGAGCAGAAACGGCTCATTGGCCGCCTGGAACTCAAAGACACCTATTACTTCGGCTCGCATCCATCCAACGTTGTTCCCATGCAGGGCAGACTGCCGGAGCAGAAACAGGCCATGATTGAGGCCGTGCGGGAAACGCGGGAACAATACCGGACGCATCTGGATGAATACCCGGTTCGGGGCGGAGAAGGCTCCATCCTGAACCGGTAAAAACGGGTTTCCCTGCCGTGCGGAATGGTTCTGCCGGAACGGCATGACAGGGAATGGGAAGAAAACGATATCGGGCCAAACCGCATTGGTTTGGCCGGGATGAACAAGGAAAAAGCAGTCCCCAAAGACCGGGCTGCTCAATAAAAGGAGGATACGGTTATGTCAGAAACACTTACGACTCTGAAGAATCGCCGCAGCTGCCGGGCTTACAAGCCGGAGCATGTTGAAAAAGAAAAACTGGATGCAATCCTTGAAGCGGGAACGTATGCCGCAACCGGAATGGGCAAACAGTCGCCGATCATTCTGGTGATTCGTGACCCGGAGGTCCGGAACTGCCTCATGAAGATCAATGCGGCAGCCATGGGTGTGGACATGGATCCCTTCTATGGGGCGCCGGAGCTGCTGGTGGTCCTGGCAAACAAGGATATTCCGACCTATGTGTACGATGGAAGCCTGGTCATGGGCAACATGATGAATGCCGCAGCAGATCTGGGTGTGGCCAGCTGCTGGATTCATCGCGCCAAGGAAGAATTTGAGAGCGAAGAGGGAAAGGCCATCCTGAAAAAGCTGGGCATTGAAGGAAACTATGAGGGCATTGGCAACCTGATTCTCGGCTATGCAGCCAAGCCGGCCGGAACCGCGGCACCGAGAAAAGCAAATTACGTATACACCGTGTAAAGGCGGGCAGGACCAGTACCCGGCCGGCATCAGGCGCGGTCCTGTCGCGCCGGCGAAACAATGAACTGAATGAACCGATATGAAATGGCACATCCCGGGGATGTGCCATTTTGCGCTCCAGGCAGACCATACTTTTGTCAGCCGGAGAGGCAAGTCCGTGAAATGGCGCTTACCCCTCCGCGGGAATGAAGGCGGGCATGCCGGAGGGCACCTGCAAAAGGATACCGGCCAGTAATTGAGCGGCTCGTTCCTCAGATAGATCACTGCTCAGCGACCAGCGGAGGATGAACGCGGCCAGTCCGCCGGAAACATATTCGTAAAACAGGCGGAGCTTCTCCGAATCCTGCAGATTGAAAAATGAAATTGCGTTTGTCAGAATCTGCGCAAAGATCAGGTCTGTCAGTTCCCGCAGCAATTTCCCGTTGTCTCCTTTCGCCGTGACAACGATCAGTTCTCTGACCCCGGAAACGCCTGCAATGATTTTCCTGGCATAGGCCATGACCGTCTCCCGGTTCAGCAGGGAAGCGTCATGAATAACCGGAAGCAATGCCTCACGAATTCGTTCCGCGGCCTGGGCGACGATCTGGTCGTACAGGTCTTCCTTATACCCGTAATGCTGATAAAACGCGTTCCGGCTGATGCCTGCCTCATCGCAGATTTCACTGACCGTGATTGCTTTCAGATCTCTCAATTGAAGCAGATGGAGCAGGGCATTCTGGAGCCGTTCCTGTGTTTTCAGGAAGCGTTGGTCTGTCACGTTCATGAGTCGTTCCTCCTCAGGCCTCATTTTTGGCTTTTGCCGGAGGCCTGGATTTGCTATTCTTTCGCTCTGCGGCAGGGCAACTCCGATCTGATCCGAATTCGGATCTTTCGGCACGCTGCCGGACGGAAATTGTAACTTGACATAGCTAAATGACAAGTGTAACATAATCGTATCACAAGGCAGAGGGGCTTGCAAGATGAGATTCGGGAGGACAACATGCGCCGAAGCCCGTGAAGGTAGCGGTCCGGGGATCACCGGACACGCCGATTCTCAGGCAAAGTTCATTCGTGAGGCCATTCCCGGGACGGCTGGTCATTGCAGGGAAGAGGCAATGCGGGAAGAAACGGAAAGCCCGACCTGGCTCATCATTTCGGACACTGACGGACTGACACTTCCGGTTCAGGAAAAAGCTCTCCTGAAAATGACAAACAGAATAGGAGTTGGCCTGCCCACAGAGGCAGTTTGTCCAATAAAAGCACCGCTGAATCAACGGTGCCCAAAGACCAACTATGGCTGATAAGGAGGAACGATTATGATCATTAAGGAACTGTAAAATATTAACATGAACAAAAGTATTGACTTTTGCAAATTCGGGTGTATAATAAAAGCTTATGCAAATTTGCAAATCTAATTTCAACAGCCTAGAAATACCCGTACATTAATTATGCTTCCGGAATAAAC
>JAGAHV010000120.1:0-3401 GCA_017626895.1 Clostridia bacterium
GCCCCAGGCATTCAGCTGATCCGTGATGTCAGCGAATACGCCGAGGGAAATGAAGGAGGCCATGTCAGGGGAGTCGACCATGCCAATGTCAGGAAGTTCTCCGGAGATGGCACCGATTGCGTACTGATTCATCAGTTCCTGACGGGAAACATAGGTTGAGGTGATATGAATCTTGTCCTGCAGGGCGTTGTAGTCATCGACCCACTTGTTGATCATGTCCTTGTCGTTGGACGAATCAAAGTAGTGCCACAGTTCCACTTCGACGGGTTCGGCACAGGCAAATGCAAAAGCGGATACGCATACAGCCAGCACGAGCATGAGAGTAAGGATCTTTTTCATTTTTTGTCCCTCCTGAATTTTTTAAAAGGCGATTCTCTGCCTTGTTGGTTAAAATTCTATCATCGTTTTTGTTCGAATTCCACCAACAGATTTACGAAAAGGGAGACAATTTTGGACAAAAATTTTAAGATTTGGTAGAAAGATTTAAGGTAAAGAGAGGGTTAATCGTTCAGATTGTGGCTCTTCAGGTATTCGGCCGGGCTTTCGCCGGTGACCGACCGAAACACCTGGGCAAAGTATTTGGCATCGGAGAAGCCGACGGCATAGGGGACCTCCTGTTTCGGACATTCCCTTGAGGCAAACAGTTCCTGTGCTTTTTCGATGCGCAGACGGCGCAGAAATTCCGAGAATGTCATCCCGATATTCTTTGAAAACAGATAACTGAAATATTCCGGGGAAACGCCGAGGTCCGAGGCCAGGTCGCGCTGGTTCAGCTTTCCGGCATACGCGTTTTCCAGAATGTCCAGGGATTTTAAAATGGTGGGATGGCTGTCCGGATACCGGCTGCGCAGGTTGGTTTCGGGTGCTTTCGATTTGACGCCGTTCAGGCGGCGCTCGACGTGCTTGAGCACCCGGAGGGCATCCTCCTGGGTGACCGGCTTGATCAGATAATCGGCGATGTCCAGGGAAATGCCCTGCCTGGCGAATTCAAAATCCGCATAGGCGGTGGTAATCACAAACTCGGTCTTGACGTTATAGGAACGGGCGCTGGAGATGAGGGTGATGCCGTCCATGATCGGCATTTTGATGTCCGTAAAGACCACGTCCGGCTTGAGCTGCAGAATCATGTCCAGCGCCGCGACGCCGTTGGAGGCCTGGCCCACCAGCTGATGGTCGCCCGGCAGTGCGGAGAGCAGATGGCAAAGGCCTTCTCTTGAACGCTGTTCATCTTCAACTACGATCATACGCATGATTAGATCACCTCGCTGTCTTCATCTTCGCCGGGCTGTCTGGGGATCGGCAGAAGGAAAGTAAATGTCGTGCCCCGGCCCGGTTCACTTTTAAGCGCTGCTTCAAAATCTGTCCGGAAGAACATCCGTGCCCGCATCAGGACGTTGCGGATGGCGATGCCGCGGTTGCTGGGGGCAAGGTTCAGGTTCACTTCGCCGTGAAGGCTGTCCATGACATAGGCCAGCTGTTCATCGCTCATGCCCCGTCCGTTATCCTCAATGATGATCTGGAAACGTCCGCTGACCTCGGAACCAATGACACGGATTTTTCCGCCGCTGTCCATGGCCTCAAAACCGTGGACAATGGCGTTTTCAATGAAGGGCTGCAGGAACAGTTTGCAGCAGGGCCATTCACTGTATTCTTTTGGAAAGGTAATCTCATACTCGAATTTGTCCATCAGGCGGTATTTCTGCAGGTAGAGGTACTGAAGGGCCATATCAAACTCGGAGCCGATGGTGACCTCCGTCTTCTGAGACAGGGTATAGCGCAGGATGTTCGAGAGGCGCTTGATGAGGCCGGCGGTTTCATCATCCCCGGACTGCATGACGTTGTAGTTGATGGCGTTCAGCGTGTTGAAGATGAAGTGTGCGTTGATCTGTGACTCGAGTGCGGTCCGTTCGGCCTGGATGCGTCTCTCGCTCAGTTCCACCTTTTCCTGGTATTCTCTCTGAAGCATTTCATGCTGTTCCCTGAGGGCATCCAGCATCCGGTTATATTCGGCAGCCAGCAGCCAGATCTCATGCTCGCCGCGGATCTCGACTTTTTCCTGGTTGCCGTGTTCGATTTCCTTCATGGCCTGTTTCACGGTGTCAATGGGCCGGAGGATGGAACGCAGCAGGATCGTCCAGACGGCAAACGCCAGCATGATCAGCAGCATGTATACCACCGCGGATTTATAATAGGTATCCTGGATCCGCTTCAGGATTGCCTGGCGGTCAATGGCGATGTTGACGTTCCAGCCAAAATACTGAAGCGGCCGGGTAATGACCTCTGCCTTTGTCTGCTTGAGATAATCCGCCTCATTGCTTCCGATATAACCGGCATTCTCGTGGAAGATAATGGTTCCCTGGTCATCCGTCAGGTACCGGTAGGTGTAATCCAGCGTGTCATTCCCCAGCAGGGCACTGGATCTGGCGATGTTTTCCATCCGGTAGGTCACAACGATGACCGCCTCGACCTTTGAGAGGGAGGAATAGGTGCCAATCAGGGGATACCCGATGTGGAAAATGTTCATGGCAGGCAGTGCGGTTCGCCATGCGGGTTTGGTCATGACCTGATAATAGCCTGCCTGATGGGTTTTGAGCCGCTGGATAACGCCCGCATACATGTCCTGCAGAGCCGGGAGGTTTTCTTCGGACCAGAGGCCGGGCAGACTGTTGGCATTCCAGTAGCGCCCATATTCGTACAGGAGGCCTTTCTCGGTTACCACGGCCAGTACCGCGATATCCTCCGAGTAATGGCTGATTCGGCTGAGCTCGTTTTTGAGCCTTCGCTGTACGGACGGAGTCAGATGAAAGGCATCTTCCCGGATGCTGTGGACCGCACTGTATAGTTCATCATTCACCGCAATTTCAGCACCGATATGGAGCTGTGCGGAGAACAGGTTATTGAGACTGCTGGAGGCGGCTGAGAGGATGACCTCATCTGTCTTTTCCGTCTCGGAGATCAGGTATTCATAATACTGATTTCGGAGATAAAAGTAGAAGATCAGGAGAAGAACCACGGAAATCTGCACGATGGAGAGAGCAATTTCAATCCAGATATGGGATTTGTAATAACGCAGTGCTGCACGGATTTTATTTCTCATGATGACACGCCTCACTGTTTTCCCTGAATGAAAAAAGCCTGCGAAGTGCTTTAAACTGTTTGCAAAAAGTCGCAGGCATGGGTTTTCACAAAGACATTATATCAGTAAAAACTGCGGGACTCAAGCACACGAGGCGGTGTATTCGCCAGAGCAACCATGAGTAGTTACTATTCACGGCCTAACCGGTCAGGCCTTCTCAATGGAAAGACCTATATTACGGCATCTTTAGCGCTGCCTAAATCTTCAAAATACAACGGTGACTCGGCATAGAGTCGCCGTTTTTATATGCCAAATGGCAAGTCGC
>JAGAHV010000121.1:0-10512 GCA_017626895.1 Clostridia bacterium
ACGAACCAACGCTGGTATCTATTATGTCTGGTATAAAGTTGTTGCGGATTCTGCTCATAGAGATACAGAACCTGCATGCATTCCGGTAACGATCGCAGAAGCAAAAGGTTCAAGTGCTGGAAACCTTCCGCAGACCGGAGATTTGCAGAATCCCCTTTTGTATGCAGTCATTGCATTAATCAGCGTGGCAGGAATCGGACTTTTTAGAAAGAGAATGGAATAATACACGGAAGCTTCCTTTAATTGGAAGCTTCCGTTTATATATGACAGTGGAAATGATGGTCAAAAGCTATCGTACATAATTCGGATCAAATGGCCTGGTTGGGCCGGTCTGCTTATGATTCGTTCTTCCGGCATATCATCAAATTAACGTTAACTGAAAAAAGGACGGTTAGGGAGTAATCCCATACAAATTAGACAATATCGCCAACCATCCATGTTAACATCAATTGCTTAATGATTGCAGGAAGTCCGGCAGATAAATGCCTGATAGAGACGTTTTCATCCCGAAAAATTATCATGCGGAATCCCTGCGGCGAGCTCCGGACTCTGGTGAACATTGTCATCAGCTTTTCATCGGCTGAAGGCTGAGGCGGAAGCTGGTGAGATAAGGTGATTGAACGATGCGGAACATGACTTAGCGAAAACTGCCGACGGTGTTTCAGGTGAAGGAATGCGACTACGATGAATGTGAGAATCTGACAAGACACATCTTCATCAAGTACACGAATGCAGAAATGAGCAGTGATAGATGGGTTAGGCGGGCATTCTTCAGGAAAGAATGGAAGCGGAAGGGTGACTGATGAAGGGTATCCTTCCGTTGCCTGAAAACAATGGCAAAGTGGGCGAAAGGACAGGATGCCTTCTGAGCTGGAAATGCAATATTCCTTGACTTTTTGGGTCATGGTTTTAAAATAACTTATGGATGGGATGGGTGTGTTGTACTCAGTGATAGCTATTTGTCATGGATGGAGACGGGCAATCGGGAACATCAATGATTGAGGTTCACGGCGAAGGAAAATGTGTGTACGGTGACATGGAAATTGATAAGGATGATGTAAACCTCTTTCAGGTTGTGGCACGAAACTTGGATGATGAATCAGAAGAAAGAGAAGAAAAAAATCATTCGTTTGCTAAATGTGCTGCTTTCAGATACAGATACTCTGGAATAGCGGAAGAGATTTTTGCAGGATGAATTTGGATTGATATGACTGAGGAGTTTGACAGGAGGTCCGATTCTGTGGGGAACTTAAGCGAAGTTATAAGGAAAAAGCTGAGGATAGAACTTGCTGAAGAAATGCTGAAAGATGGAGAGGAGTTTGAAAAAATATAAAAGTATACCCATCTTCCGGAAGAGGTTCTTAAGGAGATTGCTTCCGGCTTAGGCGTAGCAGTTGTTAACTAATGCTGAGCTTGATTGAAAGGGTTTGCCCTCCTATTCCTGTTCAAAGGTTTCAACCGGAACAGGGAGTAGGAAGGCATTTTTGTGTCTGAGACCAGATGACTTTATTGGCACTCTCGGCAATAATTCGGATAATGCTTGACTGTGACTGAAAGAGTGAATACCCTGTCCACATGAACGGAAAATTCGCCTGATCATCTTTTGTTCTCCATGCTCCGCTCTGTATTTAGCCTTACACTCCGGATAGTAGTCTGGGATGTGTTGCCAGGACGGATCGAAGGAGATGGGCTTTCCACAGGATTTCCAGGGCTTTGTTTGAAGTTCGGGTTTTTGCTCCTACGCTGACGCGTCTGCCACAGATGTTGGTTTCGAGAACACGACAGGGCCTCTTCTTTAAGAGCAGTAGCTTGGTCTTTGGGAACCGCGGCTTTTCTGGTGCTCATGTTTGACAAACTGCCGCTGTGGCGGCAGGCCCTCCTTTAAGAAACATGTATTGTCCGTATTTCAGTCTACCGTCATCATCTTTGCAATGCGAATTAAGTCATTTTGTCGGACACTTTTTAACTGTCTAAATACTGATATCAAATCCGTTTCCAAAAGAGATTCATTCGGCTTGATTGGTCTTCTGATATAAGGATGATCTTCTTCAGGGTCACCATAAATGATGTAGTTTGGAGTAGTATTCAAGTATGAACAGATTTTCCCTAAATGAGATAAGTACGAGGAACTAAAGCTTGTTTTCCAGTTTGTATAGGTGCCTTTTGCAAGACCCAGATGATCGATTAAATCTTTCCCTTTTTTCCCTTGCTTAGACATCAGTTCATCAATACGAACAAAGACTGGATCCGTATTCGGTATTCTTTCTTTCATGTTCCCTCCGAAACAGCAAAATACACAGGTTCAGTTTACATATTGTTGCAATATTTCCGATTTATCATGTCACGCTTCCCGGTGCAGCATGGTATAGGATGGAATTCATTCTTCAATTGCAAAACGAACTTTTTCTCCTGAACTCCCATGGGGTGAAATAAGTCTTGCAAATTTGGACAGAGAAGTTACTCTTTTAAAGAGAGCCGCAGTATATTTACGATACTGTTCCATTCTGATGTCCTCTAGGTGGAAATGAAGGAAAGCGAAGCACATTGTCTGTTCTGGAGGCAATGTCCGGGATCATGCTTTGTTTTTCGCCTGCGGGGAATCAGCCCCCCTGAGCGGCAGAAATCCAGTAATTGCGGCACAGCTCCAGATATGCCTGCTCGGCTTTCCCCAGGTAGGCCCCCAGACGGCTGCACATGGTAATCTGCCAGCTGGGACGGGATGGCAGACGAAAATATACCACACTGCCGTCGTTGATGGCATAGACGGTTGGCAGCAGTGCACAGCCAAGGCCGAGAGAGACGATGCGGTATTTGCTCAGATTGCTGGCAGTGGAGAACAGAACATGCGGCGTAAATCCTGCCCGGGCAAACAGATCCTCTGTCAGGGAAAACAGCGTGGACTGCTGATAAATGCGGACAAAGGATTCCTCCGAAAAGACCTCAAGCTTTTTCTCCCGGGCATACCGCCAGTCGGGACTGCCGCCTGTGGCCAGAGGATGCGATGCAGGAACCGCCAGCACGATTTCCTCGTCGGCCATAAAATGGTACTCGTTTCCGTCCTGCTGTTTTTGTGTCAGGGTTGCCAGTCCCAGGTCCAGCTGTCCGGCCGTAATCATGTGCTGCATGAGCGTTACCCGGCATTCCACCGGTTCTACCTGGATCTGGGGGAATTTTGCGTGAAACGCCGGATAGATGGTGGTAAACATGTCGATTCCCCGTTCCGGAATCAGGCCGACCGTTAAATGACGGCTGCTTTTTTCTGCATAATCTGCGATCTGGGCATAGGCATCCTTTTTCAGCAGAAGCATTTGCCGGGCGGCAGCCAGATATGCCTCACCGGCAGGCGTCGGCTGCCAGTTGGCCCGGGAGCGAATGAACAGCGGCGTCCCCAGTTCCTCCTCCAGTTTCTGCAGCTGCTGGTTCAGGGCACTTTGAGTGACAAAGCGCTTTTCAGCGGCACGGGTTATGCTGCGTTCATCCGCGATGCAGACGATGTTTTCGATCAGGTGAAGGTCCATGTGCTGCTCCTTTGCTGGCCTCAGCCTGCGTGGTTTTGTTATGGCCCGGATTTGACAAACTGTCGCTGTGCGACAGGGGTACTTCTTTGCAGGTCTCGCAGTTGTCAGTTGTCTGAGTCCTGAATCTGTCCGCTTCAGAGCGGACTGAAATCGGGCGATGAATGGTTTGTATGTTAGCTGTGCTAACATATCTGTAAATTATATGAATTTGACACGTGTTTAACGTGCCTGTATGATAAGGCAAAGGAAACCAATTTGCAACCTTTTCATCCGGAGGGAAGCGGATTTGCTGCTTGTGACGAGGATCCGGTTCAGGGAATATGCAAACCGGATCACTGCCTGCAAAGGCTCTGGAGGAGACGAAACGGTTTGTGCCAGGCCACTCAGAGCGGCGGCAAAGGACAAAACAGGGGAGGAAAAATCATGCAAAGTTATGACATCATTGTCATTGGCGGCGGCGTGGTAGGCAGTGCCATTGCGCGCGAACTGACACGCTATCAGCTCAAAGTCGGGGTGCTGGAAAAGGAAAGTGATGTGTGCACCCAGACCAGCGGACGGAATACGGGCATGCTGCATGCCGGATTTCTGTATAAGACCGGAAGCCTCAAGGCACAGTGCTGTGTGGAGGGGAACCGGGAATTTGATCAGGTGGCCAAAGAGCTGGATGTGCCGTTTAAGCGGACCGGAAAGCTCATTGTCGGGTTTACGGAGGAACACCGTCAGCGTCTCCTTGCCATGATTGAGCGCGGCAAGGCCAATGGCGTGCCGGGCATGGAGCTGATTGACCGTGCCCGCATGGATGAGATTGACCCCTCGGCAGGAGGAAACTTTGCCATTCACTGTCCCAGCAGCGGAATCCTGGATCCCTTCATTTATACGATTGCACTGGCTGAGAATGCTGTGAAGAACGGAGCCGAGTATCATCTGTATACCGAGGTGACGGGCAGCGAAATGCTGCCGGACGGACGGCATGTGCTGCATACCACTAAAGGCGATTTTGCCTGCCGCTGGGTAATCAACAGTGCCGGACTGCACAGCGCGGAAATCAGTGAAATGCTGGGAATTCCCGGATATGTCATCCAGCCGGTCAAAGGGGAATACTTTGTGCTGGATAAAAAAGCCGGCGCGTTTGCCCGGATTCCCGTCTACCCGGCGCCGACCGAGCGCAATACCTTTGATACCCATGCCACGCCGACCGTGGATGGCAACGTACTGGTAGGCCCAAACAGCTTCAATGTGGAAGACGGTGAGGATTACAGTGTCCGCCAGGTGGGCATGGATGGCCTGCAGGAAAGCGGTGCCCGCATGTTTAAGCACATGAAGCGTGAGTACTATATCCGCACATTTGCCGGTGCCAGACCCAAGCGCATTGACCCGGTGACCGGGGAGATTCAGGATTTCCTGATTGAGCGTCGGGAAAATGTGCCGGGTGTCATCAACCTGGTGGGCATTGAAAGTCCGGGACTTACCAGCGCCCTGCCCATTGCAAGGCGTGTGGTCCGTCTGCTTTCCGAAAAGGAGATGCTCATTCCCAACCCTGCCTTTGATCCCCGCCGGAAAGGAATCACCCGTTTCCATGAGGCGAGCCGTGAGGAGCAGGCCCGGCTGATTGCGGCGGATCCAGATTACGGCGAGATTGTGTGCCGGTGCGAAACGATTACCCGGGCGGAGATCCGGGAGGCGATCCATAATCCCCTTGGTGTCTGCACGGTGAACGGAATCAAGGTTCGTACGCGTGCCAGCATGGGACGTTGCCAGGGCGGTTACTGTGAGACGAGGATTACGGCCATGATCCGGGAGGAGCTGGGAAAAGCTGTAACGGATGTGCGGCTGACCAACGGCAATTCGGCCATGTTTACGGGCTATGTTAAGGGAGGCGAACGGGCATGATGAAGAGACAGGCGGTCATTGTGGGCGGAGGCCCTGCCGGTCTGGCGGCGGCACTGCGTCTCAGGGAAAAAGGAATAAAGGATATTCTGATTCTGGAACGCGAACATCTGCTTGGGGGAATCCTGCGTCAGTGTATCCATGACGGATTCGGACTGACGCGCTTTGGCGAGAGTCTTTCCGGACCGGAATATGCACAGCGGTTTATTGACCGGGTGCAGGAGGCCGGGATTGAATGTATTACCGACTGTACCGTGCTGGATATCTCAAAGGAAAAAGTTGTTACGGCGGCCAGCCGCGTGCGCGGTCTGCTGGAAATTCAGGCAGATGCCGTGCTGCTGACCATGGGATGCCGTGAACGCACCCGGGGTGCGCTGGCAACGCCGGGCACCAGGCCGGCAGGGATTTATACGGCCGGTGTTGCGCAAAATTACATTAATCTGCAGAACATCATGGTCGGTCATGAGGTGGTCATCCTCGGCAGCGGGGATATCGGTCTGATTATGGCCCGGCGCATGACGCTGGAAGGGGCGCATGTCAAAGGGGTATACGAAGTGCAGTCGTATCCCAGCGGACTGCCGCGCAATATTGAACAGTGCCTGAACGATTATGGCATTCCCCTGCATCTGAGCCATACGGTGGTGGATATTCGCGGCCGTGAGCGCCTGACCAGCGTTGTGGTTGCACAGTGTGATGAGCATTTCAGGCCCATTCCGGGAACGGAGGAGGAAATCCCCTGCGATACCTTGATTCTCTCCGTGGGACTGATTCCCGAAAATGAACTGAGCCTGGCAGCAGGGGTTGAACTGGATGCTCGTACCCGCGGCGCATTCGTGGATGAGCACTGCCAGACCGGAATTCCGGGAATTTTTGCCGCCGGCAATGTGCTGCATGTGCATGATCTGGTGGACTTTGTGTCCCTTGAGGCGGAGGCACTGGCAGACAGTGCGGCGGAATATCTGCTTGAGGGCACGCTGCCCGAGTGCCGGCTGACAGTGAATGCCGGAAACAATGTGGGACATGTGATTCCCCAGCGGATCAGCGGAACACGTTCCTTTACCTTGTCCCTTCGTGTGCGGCAGCCGCTTTCCAATGTAAGCATTGTTGTGCGCCAGGGTGAAAAGGAAATACTGCGCAAAAAGATGCGCAAGGCGCTGCCGGCTGAAATGATTCAGCTGCCCATCCGGGCGGAAAAACTGGTTGACAGCGCGGATATGGAGGTGTATGTGGAATGAAGCGGACGTTTACCTGCATCGTCTGTCCCAATGGCTGTGAAATCGAAACGGAATATGAGGGAACACAGGTTCTTTCCGTGACCGGCAATCTCTGTCCAAAAGGCAAAACCTATGTGACGCAGGAACTGGTGGATCCGCGCCGGACCATTGCGACCAGTGTCCGTGTGCTGAACGGCACAATGCCGCTGACCAGTGTGCGGCTGACCAATGCAGTCCCGAAGGACCGCATTTTTGATGTGATGGATGAGATCAACCGCCAGACCCTTACGGCGCCGGTTCGAATCGGCGATGTGGTCATTGCAGATGTTCTCGGACTGGGCAGTGATGTCATTGTGACAATGAACATCGACAAAGCGTAAATGACGGGGATTTTCAGATTTCTTCTTTCTCATCCCTCGCTGTTGGTCTGTTTTGCCTGAGACCCGGATTTGGCTGAGAGTTACTGTGCCACAGGGCCGATTCCTGCCCTGCCCGGGGACGATCTCTCTGCCGGACAGAAACCGGTTCTATTCTCGAACGGAATATAGAGAAAGCCTGCAGATTTCTGCAGGCTTTTTTGGTGTATGGAGAACAATAAAAGATCTGACAGGGGAAAATCGGGTGACAAAAAATAGAGAAAGACATTATAATCTGCTTGTGTCATTGCCTGAAAAAGGAAATGTGCGGAATAAAGGTGAACCGGATGCCGGGAATTGGAATCTGGTTATAAAATAGGAAAGATTGCCTCTGACGTTTGCTTTTGTAAAATCGAAAAACAATAAACCATGATGATAGAGAGGAGAAATGCGAATGATCAACAAAGAGAAACTGTACCAGACGGCCTATGCGTTTAAAAATGAAAACCTCTGGCGGCTTCTGACGGATGACCAGATATTTGCGGTGCAGCATGAGGATGGCACCATCAGCTACTGTTCAGTTCTGGGAAGGCTTGGGCAAAATTATGCCCTGAACGTTTATACCGGTCCAGAGGGTCTGACCACCTATAAACGCCTGATTGAATTTGCTTCAAAAAACATGGGGCATACCGACGAGGATCCGTTTGTTTCGGGTGAATTAACCTGTATGCAGGAGTGCCTGAGCTGTTCCTTTGAAAACCTGGAGTTGGTGGAGGATGACCAGGAGAAAGAGATTCGCAAATATGCGAAGAAGCTTGGAATCAATCTTCGTCTTCCCAACATGTATGCATGCATGTACCATATGACACCGGGAGTGTATCCCTACCTCATTCAGTCAGAAAAAGACGTAGAGATTATGGGGGATGCACTGGAGGCGGGAATCGTCTTCTCCCGGCAGATCCATGAGGGGAAAATTCGTGCCATAGAGATTCTCCCTCAATCCATTGCTTCGTCTATTTTCCTGCTCAGCCGCAGGAACGGGAAATGGGAAATCGGGGAGACGAAGCTTCCGGACGTGAAGTTTTCCTATCCTGCTCCGCAGTTCAATAATGAACTGATCCAGGTGAAAATCAAAAAACTCAAAAAAACTGAAACGTGGCAAATGGGGATGATTTATGGGTCGTTTTATGTGGGAAATCCTTCTGATCCCCAAAAACACGCATTCTTCCCGCTGATTCTGATGGCTTTTACAGAGGAAACAAATTACGTGCGGGTGGTTCATACGGAAGACGAAAATCAGGAAGATCCGCAGAAATTCCTCGCTGACCTTGCAGATCAGATTGTACAGAGTGGCACCTGCCCGAAAATCATCCGCTGCAGAGATGAACGCTGTTATCATTTCCTGGAGGATTTCTGCAGGAAAACCGGAATTGAGATCGACGACAAAGGGAATACCTCGTCCCTTCTTGGTTTCGAAAAGGACTTTTGCGATCACATGAACAGTCAGGCTGCGGCTTCTGGTGAGGATGAGACACTCCCGGAGGTGATGATGGAGGCCGTGTTTGAGAACATCCGCCAGATGAGTGACCGGGAAATGCTCAGTCTTCCCATGGGTGTTAAGCAGGCAATCAAAAACCTCAGCATTAAGGGCCTTCTCCCGCCTGATCTTAACCGCAGAGTCAAAAAGCTTCTTAAATGATCCTCAGCCTTTTTAGTGCGCATATTTGTCAAACTGCCGCTGCGGCGGCAGGCCTACTTGCTATGAGCCGCAGCCTGTTCTTGTGGCACCGCTGCTTTTTTAGTGCTCATACCTGACAAATCGGCGCTTTGCGTCGAGAACACTTCTGAAATTGCTTTTGTCCGGCAGTCCTGCTATAATGCCCTGAGACCTGTATTTTCCAAATCGAAAGGAGCATCTCCATGAGTGACAACACTGTCCTTTGCCCGGAAAAAGGCCCTATTACGGAGGAATTGCTGGAGCGCATGAACAAATGGTTCCGTGCGGCCAACTATCTCTCCGCCGGCCAGCTGTACCTGCTGGAGAACCCGCTGCTGCGCAAGCCGCTGACCCTGGACATGATCAAGAAAAAGATTGTGGGCCACTGGGGCACGGTACCGGGGCAGAACTTTGTATTTGTGCACCTGAACCGTGTCATCAAGCGGTATGATCTGGACCTGATTCTGCTCTCCGGTCCCGGACACGGCGGCAATTTCTACATTGCCAATGACTACCTGGACGGCACCTATTCTGAGGTGTATCCCAATATCTCCGAGGACGAGGCCGGCATGGCCAAACTCTTCAAGCAGTTCTCCTTCCCGGGCGGCGTGCCCTCCCACTGTGCACCGGAGACCCCCGGCTCCATCAATGAGGGCGGCGAGCTGGGCTATGGCATCGCTCATGCCTTTGGTGCGGTATTTGACAATCCCGGCCTGATCGCCGCGGTGACTGTGGGTGACGGTGAAGCGGAGACCGGTCCGCTGGCCACCTCCTGGCAGTGCAACAAATTCCTCAATCCTATTAACGACGGCGCGGTCCTGCCCATCCTTCACCTGAACGGTTACAAGATTGCCAACCCCACGATCTTTGCGCGGATGAGCCACCAGGAACTGGTTGACTTCTTCCACGGCTGCGGGTGGGAGCCCTATTTTGTGGAGGGCGACGATCCCATGACCATGCACCGGCTGATGGCCGAGGCCATGGATCAGGTGATTGAGCGCATTCAGGCCATTCAGAAAAATGCCCGGGAGAACAATGATTCCACCCGTCCGGTATGGCCGATGATTGTTCTGCGGACGCCCAAGGGCTGGACCGGTCCCAAGGAAGTGGACGGACAGCGCATTGAGGGCAATTTCCTGGCACACCAGGTGCCTATCTCCATGGCAAAGCCGGAGGAGCATCTCCGGATTCTTGAGGCCTGGCTGCGGTCCTATCATCCGGAGGAGCTGTTTGATGAAAACGGCCGCGCACTGCCGGAAATCCGGGCACTGGCGCCGGTGGGCAATGCCCGCATCGGTGCAAACCCGCATGCCAACGGCGGTCTGCTGCTGAGAGACCTGCGCCTGCCCGATTTCCGTGACTACGCCTTTGACACGCAGGGACACGGTGAACTGGAAGGCCAGGACATGATTGAACTGGGCAAGTACGTGCGCGATATCTTCCGGATGAATGCGGAATCCAAAAATTTCCGCATCTTTGGACCGGATGAGACCAATTCCAACCGCCTGAACGCCGTGTTTGAGGTGGAGAACCGCGACTGGAACGCCCAGCGTCTGGACACGGATGATCATCTTGCCGCGGATGGCCGCGTCATGGACTCCATGCTCTCCGAGCACATGTGTGAGGGTTGGCTGGAGGGGTATCTGCTGACAGGCCGCCACGGATTCTTTGCGACCTATGAGGCATTTGCCCGCACCATCGACTCCATGGCCGCCCAGCACGCCAAGTGGCTGAAGGTCTGCAACCAGCTGCCGTGGCGCGAGAAACTGGCCTCCCTCAACCTGATTATGGCCTCTACCGTGTGGCAGCAGGACCATAAC
>JAGAHV010000122.1:0-3538 GCA_017626895.1 Clostridia bacterium
CTCAGCCGCACCCGGATAGAGGACCTGACCCCGCTGTATGAAATGAAGCAGCTGAAGCGGCTGTGGATTTCCCGTGTGGGAAAGGGCATTTCGGAGGAAGAGAAAGCCGCTCTTCAGGCAGCGCTTCCGGATACCGAAATTCACTTTACCGCCAATTGTACGGCAGAAGGCTGGCGGAAACATGAACGGTTTCAGAAAGTCAAGAATTCTTTCCGTCTGAATCTTGGACAGGTTTTTATTCCCTGGACAGATGAGGACCGTGCACTTTAATAACGGATAGGAAGGGACAATGATATGATCTCTACCAAGGGCAGATATGCCCTGGTCATGATGGTCGATCTTGCCGAGCAGGAAGGCGAGCTGCCGGTCAGTATTCGTGAGATTTCTGAACGGCAGGGTATTTCACTCAAATATCTGGAGCAGATCGTCAGCATACTGACCAGGGCAGGACTGGTAACCAGCACGCGCGGTGCGAATGGCGGTTATCGGATTGCCATGCCTGCAGACCAGATTACCGTCGGAATGATTCTGCGTGCGACAGAAGGGGATATGGTGCCGGCTGAGTGCGTTTACTCGGAAACCGGCTGTGAGCGGAACGGTGCCTGTCCATCTCAGCTTCTGTTCCGGCGTGTCTATTCCGCAATCAATGAGGTCATCGACCACGTGACGCTTAAGAGCCTGGTCGATGAAGAGCAAAACGGATCTTGTCGCAAACTCCGGGAAAATGCTTCCCGGTCAGTCACTTGAACTTTTTACAGGAGAAGAGGAGGATTCGCATATGGAAAATGTCCGTCCTGAGAGCATGGCGCGCATTACGACGCCGGAACTGGCCAATGCCTTTATTGAGCAGGCAATTAAGGAACTGCGGGACCAGATAGGGGACCAGAAAGTTCTGCTGGCTCTCTCCGGTGGTGTTGACTCATCTGTTGTGGCCAAACTGCTCATCCGAGCGGTCGGCCAGCAGCTTGTCTGCATCCATGTTAATCATGGTCTGATGCGCAAAGGGGAAAGCGAGCAGGTTGTTGAGGTATTCCGTGAAAATCTGGGCTCCAATCTGATCTTCATCGATGCCACAGAGCGTTTTCTCACCAAACTGGAAGGTGTATCCGATCCCGAAAAGAAGCGGAAAATCATCGGCGGGGAGTTCATTGAGGTATTTGCCGAGGAAGCTGCCAAGCTTAAGGGAATTGCCTATCTGGCTCAGGGAACCATTTATCCTGATATTACCGAGAGCAAGGGCATCAAGTCGCATCACAATGTAGGCGGTCTCCCGGATTCCTTCCATTTTGAGCTGGTCGAGCCGATCCGCCTCCTTTACAAGGATGAGGTCCGTATGGTTGGCCGGGCACTGGGACTGCCGGAGGAAATGGTCAGCCGTCAGCCGTTCCCGGGTCCGGGACTGGGCGTCCGCTGCGTCGGCGCCATTACCCGCGACCGTCTTGAAGCGGTTCGGGAATCAGACGCCATTCTGCGCGAAGAATTTGCCAAAGCCGGTCTTGCCGGAAAAGTATGGCAGTATTTTACGATTGTCCCCGATTTCCGCTCCACGGGTATCAAAGACGGGAAACGTTCCTTTGAATGGCCGGTCATTATCCGTGCGGTCAATACCCAGGATGCCGTCACCGCAACCATCGAGGAACTCGACTGGAAGGTCCTTGCACACATTACAGAGCGCATTACCCATGAGGTGGCCGGTGTCAATCGTGTCCTGTATGATCTGACGCCGAAGCCAACCGGCACGATCGAGTGGGAATAAAGGCTGAAATCCTGGAAACCGTATAGAATAAGGGTTTCCGGGCGGTCAAGGTCCCGCGTGGCAACAATTTGGCAACAAAAATCCACATTTACGAAAATGAGGGCTAACTGATTTTGTGAAAGTCAGTTAGCCCTAGTTCTATGCATTTTCAGAAGGCGTAGACAAAGGAACATGCAAATGATATGATTCCGATGACAGTTTTCATATGGACTGAAGAGAGGAGGTGCAAACGGATGTTTCTCACCATTGTGCCGGCTCCATGCAGAGTCTGAGGAATCTGTATGGAGGAATAACGAATTCCTCAGGCTTTGCTCACTCATCAATATAACGATAAGGAGCAAAGACAATGAAAAACAAACCAAACCCGTTGAGGGATTTCTATATCCTTTGGAGCACGCAAAGCTTGTCCCATCTGGGAAGCTCAATCACCAGCTTTGCGCTGACACTTTGGCTGTATGAGAAAACCGGATCAGCCCTTGGCACCGCGGCGCTGACGATCTGCACCTATGCGCCCTATGTGATCATGAGTATTTTTGCCGGAGCGATCACGGACCGCTTCGACAAAAAGAAGACCATGCTGGTGTGTGACGCCTTGGCGGCGCTTACCACGGTGCTGGTATTTGTGCTGTATCAGACAAACGAGCTTTCCGGATGGCATCTGTACGGAATAAATGCATTTTCAGGGCTGATGAATACAGTTCAGCAGCCAGCTTCTGAGGTAACCTACACGCTGGTTATCCCAAGAAAGTATGACCAGAAAACGAGCGGCATGCAATCGTTGTCCCGATCCCTGATATCAATCGGTAATCCGCTGATCGCCTCCGCGCTTTACGGCTTCGGCGGGCTGAATGCGGTCATCGCCATCGATTTGATCACCTTCGCTATTGCCTTTCTGTCGCTACTGTGCATGATTCAGCTTCCAAAGACCCAATCGGACATGACGGCGGAGAAAAACGTGCTCCGTCTGGCAAAGGAGGGCCTGCAGTTTTTAAGAAAGAATCCCCTAATACTGTATGTCATTCTGTTTATGTCAGGCGTCAATTTGATCGCGTCTGCATTTGATGCCGTGCTCCCCGCATTGGTCATACCCCGGAGCGGAAACGGCACACTGGGAATCGTGACGTCTTGCTCAGGGGTCGCTATGGTTCTTGGAAGCGTGATCGTGTCCGCAATGCCCAAACCCAAAAACAGGGTCCGGGTGATTTATCTGACGATGTTGTTTTCACTGGGAATCGAGAATTTTCTTCTGGCTTTTTCCAGAAGTCCCATTGTGTGGTGCATGGGACAAATCGTCGGATGGATGCTGGTCCCGGTGATGAGCGCAAATCAAAACGTCATCATGCGAAATACCATTCCCGTCAGTTTACAGGGAAGAGTCTATGCCTGCCGAAATACGCTCCAGTTCTTTACGATTCCAATTGGCCTTGCTTTGGGGGGCTTCCTGGTGGATCATGTCTGTGAGCCATACATGGCGGCAAACCAGTCAACGAAATGGCTGACTACGCTTTTTGGCAGCGGCAAGGGTTCCGGAGCAGCGCTGATGATGTTCATTCTTGGTGTATCGGGCGTCGTTTTGTGCCTTGCTTCAGGGCAAAAGCTAAAACAGTATTCCTATTCGGAGAATTGATGACAAGAACATAATCCCAATTTTGCGTTTTTTTATACTCAGAATTGATTATCCGACCTTATTGGTAGCGTTTGGCTTACGACCGCGTTTTTTCGGATTGTATTTCCTTCTCCATTGCTCTTTTGCGGTGTTGGTCATACATTCCGTCGGTGGAG
>JAGAHV010000123.1:0-6400 GCA_017626895.1 Clostridia bacterium
TCAGGCTGCTCGTTTTTTTACAGCACGATATTTTCCTGTCCGCCCTCAAGCCAGGCCTGCAGGTTCCGGAACACGATCTCGGCCCGCAGGGTCATGGATTCCTTCGTGGCAAAGGCCACATGGGGCGTCAGCAGGGTATTGGGTGCCCGGAGCATCTGCGTTTCCGGCGGAAGCGGCGGTTCTTTGGTAAAGACATCCGCGGCCGCGCCGGCAATGACGCCCTCCTGAAGGGCCCGGGCAAGGTCGTCCTCGTTGGTGACCGGACCTCTGGCCACATTGATGAGCACCGCCGTCTTTTTCATCAGGCAGAGCTTTTCGTAGTTAATCATCCCCCGGGTGCTGTCATTGAGCGGGCAGTGCAGCACCACGATGTCGGAGGCCTGAAGGAGCTCTGTCTGGGACACCTGTTCCACGTAATCCGGCAGGTCTGAATGCATCTGCCGGCACTGGGCCAGGATCCGGCAGCCGAAGGCATGGAACAGTTCCCCGGTGCGCCGTCCAATCCGGCCGTACCCGATGATTCCCACCGTTTTCCCCCGAAGCTCGGTTCCCACAAGGCCATCCTTGGTTCCGCCGGAGCGAAGGCGTTCCTGGACCTCGGGGATATGTCTCACCATGGACAGGGCCATGCCGATCACCAGTTCTGAAACGGCTTCGTTTGAATAGCCGGAGGCATTGCTGACCCGGATGTTTCCGGCCCGGGCTGCCTCAAGTCCCACATGGTCAACCCCTGTAAACGCGACGTCGATAAACCGGAGGCGCTCACATCTGGCGATCACCTCTGCCGGAAACGGCATGTTGGCCAGGATAACCGCATCCTTGTCCCGGCATTCCTGCAAAAGGACATCCGGATCCGTTGTGCGCTCATAGGTTTCAAACTGCACTTTTCCGGCAAAACGGGACATGTACCTCTCAAGTTCCGCCCCGGAAATCCCCAGGGATTCGAGAATGGCGACCTTTTTCATTGCCCTGCTCCTTTCCAGATCTCAATGTTGCATTTGGGGTCTGAACGGCCCGGTGGCCGTTCAGCTGCATTAAAGATTCTTGACCAGTGTGAGACGGTTGTGGCCGTGGGTATATTCATAATTGACATCATCCATGGACTTTTTCACCATGAAGATCCCCAGTCCGCCGATTTCCCGTTCCTCTGCCCCCAGGGTGACATCCGGGTCTTCCTTGGCCAGCGGGTTATAGGGAATGCCGCTGTCCACGAAGGTAATCCGGATGGCCGTCGGGCTGGTGCTTTCGCTGACCGAAATCGTCGCGGTTCCATCCCCGTTCGGGTACGCGTAGCTGGCAATATTGACAAAGATCTCCTCTACCGCGATATCAATCTGCATCTGTGTCTTCATTCCAAAGCCCATTTCCTCGACATGCTTATCAATAAAAGCCAGGACATCCGAGAGTGCATCCACTTTAGCATCAACGGTAATCTCATACATATTTTTTGCCCCACTTCCGAAATACTTGAATCCCAGCATGGTGACATCATCAAACTGAGGCGCCGTGCCGACAAAAGCATCCATTTCCTTTTTGGTCAGTTTCAGCAGCGTTTCCATATCCTGAGACGGATCCCGGTTGAGTACCTCCAACATCCGGTCCGTTCCATACAGTTCATTGTTGATATTGGTGGCCTCCGGAACGCCGTCCGTATAGACAAACAGGGAATCCCCCGGATTCAGTTCAAAGGGATGTTCCTTAAACCGCAGGCCCTCCATGGTGGCCACGGCCAGCGAATGGCGGTACACCACCAGCTCATATTTGCCATCCTTCCGCCGCAGAATCGGATGCTCGTGACCGGCGTTGGCCGCCATGCCCTTGCCGGTGCGCAGATCGAGGATCGCCAGCCAGACCGTCACAAACAGGTTGGCCTCATTGCCCTCACACAGCTGCTCATTGACATCGGTCAGCACTTTTGCCGGACTGTCGCCCATCTGCGCCCGGTTCTTGATGAGCGTCTTGGCAATCACCATGAACAGCGCCGCCGGGACACCCTTGCCGGATACATCCGCAATGACCAGGGCCAGATGATTCTCATCCACCAGGAAGAAGTCGTAGAAATCACCGCCGACCTCCTTGGCCGGATCCATGGAGGCAAAAATTTCAAACTCGGTCCGCTCCGGGAACGGCGGGAAAATCCGGGGCAGCATATCCGCCTGGATCTGCGTCGCGACGTTCAGCTCCGCCCCGATCCGTTCCTTTTCCGCCGTGACACGGGTCAGATTGTCCAGATATTCCACCATCCGGCCCTGCATGTGGCGGATCTCCTGATACAGATCCTCGATTTCATCGTTTGAGTGAATCGGCAGGGAAATGATATCCGCCTCGGTATACCCGTCCTTGGCATCCGCAAATCCGTCCACCGCCTTTGAGAGCATCTCAAGAGGCCTGGTGGCAATTTTGCGGAACAGCCGCTGGCCGACCAGGTACAAAATGATCGTCAGGATAACGGCAAACAGCATCATCCAGAACAGAAACTGCCGGCGTTCCCGCATGACATCATCCATGGAAATGTCCACACCAACCAGGGTCACTGCCTGGCCGCGGCTGTCCAGCACCGGCTCATAGGCAGAGCAGAGCCAGCCAAACTGAGTGGTGGAAACGGTCGGTTCAATCCGCTCGTTGGAACTGTGCGCACTGAATTCCTCGGCTGAAATTTCCACGGAGCCCACATAGAGCATATCCTCCGAGGGATCCACCAGATTCACGCCGCGGTTTCCGGACACCGACTGCAGATAGACGCTTTCGGCCCCCAGTTTGTCCCGGTAGACGCGAAGCATCTCATTGGTCTTTTCAAAGTCCTCATACAGCCCCTGCTCTTTGAGGAACGTGACGATCTGCTGTTCATCCTTCGCTGCCTCAGCCTGCTGACGCAGCTGCACATATTCCTCGCTCTCAACGGCCGCCTGCAGTCTGGCAACGAAATCACCGTCCACAAAGTGTGCAACGGCCGCCGCCATCTTCGCGGTACTGTCCTTATAATACCGGTCTGTCCGCTGTCCGTTGACATAGTAGGCAATGCCTGCCAGTCCGCAGGCCAGGACCAGCACGATCGCGATAATGACCACGTTGACCTTGACATTCAGGGAAATCCACTTGCGTTTCCGCTCCATCTTATCCGCTCCTCTCCAGCCTCCATGATTTGGCGCCGAAATCCGGCGCACCTGTTCTGATATCCGGCTCAGGTTTATCATTCGTCACTGCTGCTTTTCCGGTGCCTGCGGCTTTCTACAGGATCACCGTCAGCATATTGCATCCTTCATAATGTCTGTACTGCAGGTCTTTCGCCTTCTTGCGAACCATCATAACCCCCATGGAATCCAGCAGATCCTCCTCCATCCCCCTGTGAACTTTTCCCATCCGCATTTCAAGGGGGTTGAAGACGGGGGCGCTGTTGCGGATGTGCACAATGCAGTCCTCGCCCTTGAGGACCACCGTCAGCTGGATGTACTCCTCTTTTTTTCCGGTAAACGCCTTTTCAAACGTCACCAGGCAAAGTTCCTCCACTGACAGCTGCAGCCGCACGGCCAGACGCGGATCCATCTCATTTTTGTCACAGAATTCGGTCAGCTTTTCCATCACCCGGGAAAGATCCCGGTTTTCATTGTCCATGCTCTCGGTGAATACCTGCACCTGGCTCTCCTGCCTCCTGCGCCCGTACAGCATCTGTCCCGCGGAGGAGATCAGGAGGGTCAGGTATTCCGTGATGGGAAAGACCCACCAGAACCGGGCCGGGAAAAACAGGCCCATGACCAGGGTCACCGGCAGCAGAATCACGGCCGTGCGCAGCATGGTGGTCCCGCCGGCCATCATACTGTTGCCGCTGCTCTGGTCATACCCGATCTGGATCAGCAGGTACCCCGCGGCCGGCATGCTCAGGCAGAAAATCCGGATGGCCGGCACCGAGACCTCAAGGGCCTCCGGAATGCCGAACAGGACGGAAACGGGTCCCGCCAGCAGCGCGATGACCAGGGTCACCGCCGTTCCCGAGGCCAGGCCCCAGACCAGTGCCAGGCGCCTCACATACCGCTGGCAGAACCGGTTCCGTTCCTCCGAAAAGACCGTCACCATGGGCTGCATGGCATCTGCCGCCGCCTGATAAAGGGACACCGTGACAAAGGAAACGTTCATCACCACATCAAAGACAGCCACATACCGCTCCCCGTCAATGGCCCCCCGGGCCCCGGCATCCAGCAGAAGCCGGTTGCTCAGGGACAGGAAGATAAACTGAAACAGGTAGCGCACGGAGGTGGAAAACCCGATGCTCAGGGAACGAACGGCGTACTTTGAGGCCTTTCCGGCCGTGTCCCTGGCCGTGACAATGCCCCGGAACGTGAGCATGCCCTTTCCGGTAAAAAAGTGCCTCGACAGAATGAGGACGCTCAGGGTCTGGGCCGCAACGGTTGACAGGATGGCCCCCAGCACCCCCATGTTCAGAAACAGCACCAGCACGATATTGAGTCCCAGGTCCACCATGGAACCGGCGGAATAGCCCAGGGAGGCCAGTGCCGCGTCATTGTCATACCGGACAAAATCATACAGAAGAAAATTCAGCATGAAGATGGGCGTCGCCGCAAAGAGCGGCCGTGCATAGGTGATGCACATGGCAAGCAGCCGCGCATTGCTGCCGCTGACGCCCAGAAGAGAAAAGATCGGGCGGATCAGGACATTCCCCAGCACCGCAATCACGGCCGAGAGGGCCATGAGCCACACCAGCAGTGTTCTGAAATGGGCCCGCACCTCCTCGGTGCGTCCATCCGCGCTCAGGCGCCCGAAAATGACGCTGCCGCCGGTGGAAAATCCGTACCCGATCAGGTTAAACAGCATGTACACAGGGGTGACAATTCCGATCACCATCAGGCCCATGCCGCCGGCCCGGTTTCCCACCACCAGAGCATCCGCAATGTCCGCAATGGACAGGGTCAGGGCCGATATGACGCTGGGGAAAAAGACCTGGTAAAACATCCGGCGGGGAATCGCACGCATTTTATTCATGTTGGACTGCCTCATATACCTCCAGATTCCCCACGGGACTGTACAGCATCTTGGCGCGGCGCAGTCCGGGGAGCCCCAGGTCCTCCTCCAGGTTGATCAGCGGATACCGGTCACAAAGCCCCAGCGCCAGTTCATGCACCAGCACGGCGGTCGTCTCCGGCGGCAGCGACGGATCATGCTTTGACATCGTCATGGTAAACATGTCGGGCCGGTTCTCATAGCCCAGGATAAACGCCGTCCGTCCATCCTCCGTCTCAAGCAGCAGACCATACAGATTCAGCTTCCGGAACGCGTCAATTTCGGCCAGCAGAACCTCTCTGTCCCCCTTTTCCGTCTCGGCCTCAACGGAGGTGAGCCGGTCTGCCAGCGCCGTCACTTTTTCAATGTTTCCGGCATCAATCCGCTCGGTATGATAGCTGATCTCTTTTTTAAAATGCCGGCACTTCATCTTATAGCTGTTGGATTCGTGGCCGGAGCGCAGCGCCAGGGCCGGTGCACTGGCCAGGTATTCGCTGAGGTCCTCCCGCAGCCGGACGGCAAATCCCCGCGCAGCCCAGAAATCCGCCTGCTTCTCTGTCAGATAGAGAATCCGCGTCCCTTTTTCCGTTCCGATCACCGAATCCATCAGGGCCCGGCAGCCTGCCTCTGTCCCGCAGGGACAGTAAAAACCCTGATCATGCAGGCTCATGATCACAAACGCTTCCTCATTGCGGGCGACCCGGAGGCCGTATGCCTGCCGCCAGGTGAAAAGGGACGGAAAGGAAAGCGCCGTAAAGGGATTCTGCTCCGGATCCCGGCAGCGCTCCATAAAAGCCCTGTCATCAAGGCTCAATTCACGAAAATCGACTGTTATAATGTCATCCATCCTTCCATTCTTACAGGTCCGGGGCGCTCCGGCCAGGCCGTGAGACTGTCCCTTCTCTATTGTACTCCATCTAAACATTCTACTACAGATTTCCCTTTCAATGCGATGCATTCAGAACATTTTTCAGCGGCGCAGGGAATGAAAAAGAGGGCAATTCCTGACCCGACTGCAGAGCAAAGAAAATACTGACAGACCAAGCGGGTTCGTGTACGGTCCCGGGAACCTGTTCATGAAAGCGTCCGGAATACATCGATGAGCCTGCAGATAGGTTCTTCCATTGCAGGGGTCGCCGCCGGCGCAGAGGAATCAGAAGGGACCTGGGAGGCCGGATGAACCAGGATCGGCCCTTATCCGGCAGACGTGAGGGTTCTATTTTTTAGATTCTGTGCAATTTTTATGATTTCCTCAACATTTATTTACAATTACCAGACATATTTTATCCATTCTGCTTAAAGTGGTTGATCATCCCCATCAGAAACGGTATACTTTTTCCTGTCTTTTTTATCTGTTTCGCATCGGCGAAACGGAAATATTTAATCA
>JAGAHV010000124.1:0-12686 GCA_017626895.1 Clostridia bacterium
AACAGCTTTTTATCTGCCGGTCAGTTTCTCCGTCCGCTGTACCTTCGTCTGCGCGGCGGAATTGCCTCTCCTCTGACCATCGGGCTGATCTCCTTTTGTTCCTTGACCGCTGCCTGCATCCTTCTTTTTTATCTGTGCGGCATGGATAACCTGCTTTTCTACACGCTCCTGAGCGGCCTTCTCTTATTCAATCCGGCAGTCCTTGAACAGTTTGCAGGCTCTCTTCTGACGGCGGACATGGTTTTTCTGTCCTTTTTCCTGCTGGTCGCCGGTCCCGCGCTCCTGTTTATCCGGCCCGGCTTTTTCCCGCTGTCCGCTCTTCTGCTTTTCCTGGGACTTGGATTAAGCCCGCGGCTGGCGGTGACGGGCCTGTGCGTGCCTCTTTTGTTCTGGGCCGCACATCCGGAGCAGGGCCCGGGAAACAACAGGAAGCCTTATCTTCTGACCGCTGCGGCGATTGCGGCCGGCGCGATCCTGTTTGCCGGAGGGGTGGCCTTTTTCAGCAGACGCAACGGCATTGCGCCGGAGTTTCTCTTTGCCTTTAAGGGGCAGTCACTGAAGGAGATCCTGATGGCTCCCTTTACAGCCATGTTTACCCCGGCAACAATCTATCGGCATTTTTTCCGGATATTCCGGAGTCTGGTCCCCGTGCTGGCAATTGTGCTGCTCATCAAAAGAAGAAACGCGATCATTCCCCTGGCACTGCTGTGTGTTCTCCTGATGCTGCCCTCGCCCGGAGTAACCGGACAGTTTTCCCTTCCGGTCTTTTTCCTTGATGCGATGCTGCTGCTTATTCTGTATCAGGCAATCCGGTCTCTTTCCGAAAAAAAGAAGATCGTTTCCGCCTTCGCCGCCGGTCTTTATGGCTTTTTCTTCCTGGGCGAACTGCTGTTTGCCAATCAGGCGTATCTTAAGATCAATCTGGATCTTGACACCAGCCTTTCCGTTATGACGCAGGTGATCCACCGGCTTGAGAACCGCGAGGATTTTATCCCCGGACAGACGCAGACAGCTTTCATCGGCTCCCTTTCCCGTTCGCCTCTCGTGCTTGAGCGGGAGGGATTTGAACATCTGGCAGTGATGGATGTGCTTGAGGGTGAAACGTCGCTGCAGTCTCAGAGCCTGACGACCTGGTTCTTCTGGCAAACCCTCGGTTATCCGATGAACTGTCTCAGCGATTTTGAGCAGGAACAGCTTGCCGCTTCCCCGGAAGTTGCGGCAATGCCGGTCTTTCCTCATCCGGATTCCATTCGCAGGATAGAGGATACGCTGGTGGTTCATCTTTCCCGATAAGCAAAAAGCGATGCGCTGTGGCATCGCTTTTTATTTTGCTGACGGACTGCTGACGGGCAGCTCCGCGTTCAGCAGGTCTGCCAGGGTGTAGGAATTCACATATTCATTGACGGTTTTATCCAGACCTTCCCAGAAACGTATTGTCCGGCATTGATCGTATCGCTCACAGAGGTTGGGACTTTGTTCAAGGCAGGAAACGGGACACATCCGTCCCTCTACGGCAGTCAGAATTTCCCCGGCCGTATATTGCTCAGGCGCTTTTGTCAGCAGATACCCGCCCTGATTTCCCCGTACACTCCGGATCAGTCCGGCCCGGTTCAGCTGTGTTACCACATGTTCCAGGTATTTGACGGAGATTCCCTGACGCATGGACACATCTTTCAGTGTCACCGGTCCCTCTTTCTCATTTTCGGCCAGGTCAATCATAAAGCGCAGCGCGTATCTGCCTTTCGTTGTAATCAACATTCCTGCATTCCTCCGATCTCCTTGCAGCCTTCACTGTTGATCATTTGCCGGAGAAGCATTGTGCATGAGGCCTGGATTTGACTTAACTGTCGCTGCGCGACAGGGCCGCTACTCCGGTTCAGTCGGCTGCATTATACTACAAAAAGAGTAGGATTACAAATCAGAAAAGGCTTCTCTCAATTGACAGAAGTTCCGGGGATTCGTATAATACGTGCCACAGTACAAGATGAGGTAATGAAAATGAGCCGTGTTTTAACGCCCTGTCAGCTGATTGAACGCAGTATTAACAAGCGGTTCCGGAAGGAACTGTGGACGCCGTTTATGCATGCGGTCCGAACCTACCAGCTGATTTCCCCCGGTGACCGGATTGCCGTCTGTATTTCGGGCGGAAAGGATTCCATGCTTCTGGCCAAGCTCATGCAGGAACTGTCGCGTCATACAACGGTTCCTTTTGAACTGCGCTTTCTGGTCATGAATCCGGGATATGCCCCGGCCAATCTCAGGAAGATCCAGGAAAATGCCGGGCTGATGGAAATCCCCATCGAGATATTTGACAGCGATGTGTTCGATGTGGCTAATTCCGCTGAGGATAATCCCTGCTATCTTTGCGCCAGAATGCGGCGGGGATTCCTGTACAGTGAGGCACAGAAGCGCGGATGCAACAAAATCGCGCTCGGGCATCATTTTAACGATGTGATTGAAACGACGGTCATGGGGATGTTCTATGGCGCCCAGCTGCAGGCCATGCTGCCAAAGCTGCACAGCCGGAATTTTGACGGAATGGAACTGATCCGGCCGCTTTACTGCATCCGGGAAGAGGATATCATTCACTGGAAAAACTACAATCAGCTGGACTTTCTGCAGTGCGCATGCCGTTTTACCGAAGAGGCGGCCCGGACACTGCGCAACGGAAACAGCAATTCCAAGCGGCTTGAAATCAAGCATCTGATTGCCGATCTCAAAAAGAACAACCCGGATATTGACAAAAACATCTTCAACAGCATCCATTCCTGCTGTCTGGATACCATGGTCGGCTGGAAGAAAAACGGCGAGGAATATTCCTTCCTGGATGAGTACTGAGCCGGGAGATTAACGGTTCTGCCAGAGGAAAGGAAGGAACAGCGGCAGCTGCTTTTCCCAGTCTGCCTCACAGTGTGCCCCGCCGACCTGGGAATAAAGCCGCGCCTGGCCGCCGCGTGCCTCGATCTTATTGGCAACGGCCTTGTTTCGCCTGTAAGTGTACGAGTGACAGTCCTCTGTTTCCGGATTTTCGATTCCCGGTGTTTCCAGGGTTCCCCAGGAAAGGTAGACGCGGGTATCTGAATCAATCGTGCTTCGGTTAATGTCCCCCATGACCTGAGGAGAACAGAATCCAAGCGCCGAGGACAGACAGCCTGCTTTGGAGAAGTAACGGTTATAATGGGTGACCGCATAGACCGACATCAGCCCGCCCATGCTTGATCCGGCAATGCCGGTACATTCTCTGAAAGGGATTGTCCGGAAATTGTGATCCACCATGGGCTTGACGGTATTCAGGATCCACTGCATGGTCAGATCCCCTTTTGCCTCATATTTTGAAAACATTCCCCGAGTTGGCCGGAACGGCATGTATTCACTGAGGCGTTCCCCTTCTCCGTGACCGCATTCCATTCCGATGACGATGATTTTTTTATCCCACGCGGACAGATAGTCCATCAGGCCCCAGCTTTTTCCGTACGTTGCATCACAGTCTCTGAACAGATTGTGCCCGTCAAAAAAATACATCACCGGATAACGTTCATCCGAGTTCCCGTAATCATCCGGCAGCCAGATGTGCAGCGGCCGGTTTGAACAGACGGCATCGAAATAACAATCCTGTTTAATCAGCATTTCTGTTTCCCCTTTGCTCTTTCAGTTGCAGTTTCTGCCCGGCAGTGCCCGGATAAGCGCAGCAGGCCGGCCGGTATTTGCCGGCATTGCTGACCTGTGTCCGGCGGTTTCCTGCTGCGGCATAAGGAATGGGATGTCACCGCTGAGTGACATCCCGTTTTTTATCGGTCCGATTAAGGGCACATAAACGGCGAAAAAAGAATAATCCGAACGTCGTTTCCGGTGAAACACGACGTTCGGATTATCAAATCTGGCTCCCCAGGTAGGGCTCGAACCTACAACCCTTCGGTTAACAGCCGAATGCTCTGCCATTGAGCTACTGAGGAATATCTCGCTTAAGCACAGGCGTTATTATAGTCATTTATCCCCTGTCTGTCAACCGATAAATCAAAAAAAGATTGTTAAAGATTTGACAATTACAGACAAGGCATTGCCGGATTTTTGCATTCCACTCCCCGTCCGGTTATGTTATAATCTCTGCGAGGTGATTTCTTTGAACAACAGAATCAATTTTGATCTCGAACGAAAAATGAGACAATTCACCATTCCGAATCTGATGCAGTATGTGGTGATCGGACAGGGAATTGTTTTCGCGCTGATGATGATCTGGCCCACTGTCGGTTATACGCTGCTTCGCCTGATCACGCTGAACCGGGATCAGATTTTCCATTTGCAGGTGTGGAGACTGGTCACATTCGTCTTTGTTCCCCCCTCCTCTTCGCCGCTGTTTATCATCTTTGCCCTTTACTTTTACTACTTCATCGGGCAGGGACTGGAACGGCTGTGGGGATCTGCCCGGTTCTGTCTTTTCTACTATATCGGGATGCTGGGAGCGATTCTTGCCTGCCTGATCACCGGATATGCAGACAACTCCTTCCTGAACCTGTCCCTTTTCTTTGCCTATGCAGCCATGTGGCCGGATGAACAGGTGCTCCTGTTTATGATCATTCCGGTGAAAATGAAATATCTGGCCATTCTGGATGCGGTTCTTTTCCTGTGGCAGTTTATTACGGGATCTTTCTCCGTCAAGATTACCATTCTGCTCTCGCTTGCAAATGTGTTTCTCTTTGTGGGAGGCGATCTCAAACGTTCCATCCAGCGTGAGATTGAGCATTACAAAATGCGGAAAAACTGGCGATAATGAAACCGGGGCTGTTTATACAGCCCCGGTTTTTGTCTGATCAGAAATCGCAGTTTCCGGGCGTACGCGGATAAGGCAGTACATCACGGATGTTCTCGATGTCCGTGAGATACATCACCAGGCGTTCAAAGCCCATGCCGAAACCGGAGTGTACACATCCGCCGAACCGGCGTAGGTTCACGTACCAGTACATCTGCTCTTTGGAAATGTGCAGTTCATCCATGCGCTGGCAAAGCCGCTCATAGCGGTGTTCACGCTGGCTGCCGCCCATCAGTTCACCGGATCCCGGCACCAGAAGGTCGACTCCGCCCACGGTTTCACCATCTTCATTCTGATACATATAGAATGCCTTGATGTCCTTTGGCCAGTCATATACGAATACCGGTGATTTGAAGTATTCCTCGGTCAGATATTTCTCATGCTCCTTGAAAATATCCTCACCGGGTTTGGCCTCGTGCTCAAACTGCTTCGGTGCCTCGCGGAGAATCCGGATCGCCTCGGCATGCGTCACTTTGGCCACATGGGAATCAAGCAGCGTTCTGAGCTTTTCAATCAGATTGGATTTGGCATAGCCCTGCAGGAACTCAAGCTCCGGCATGGCCTTCTCCAGCACTTCCCGGACAACACATTTAAGGAAGTCTTCCTCAATATCCATCAGCTGCTGAAGATCACAGAAACAGATTTCCGGCTCGATCATCCAGAATTCAGCCGCATGTGTTTTCGTGTTTGAGTTCTCAGCCCGGAATGTCGGTCCAAAGGTGTAAATGCGCTTATAGGCAAGGGCAAAGGTTTCCCCTTCCAGCTGTCCGGTCACGGCCAGAGAAGTGGGCTTGCCGAAGAAATCATCCTCCGGTTTTACGCAGGTTCCGGGGGCGGCAGCGGTCACGGTAAACGTGTTGCCGGCACCCTCTCCGTCATTTGCCGTAATCAGCGGCGTATGCACATAGACATAGCCTCTGGACTGGAAGTAGTTGTGAACCGCCTGTGCGGCGACCGAGCGGACGCGGAAAACTGCCTGGAACAGACGTGTCCTTGGCCGCAGATAGGCAATGTCCCGAAGGAATTCCAGCGAATGACGTTTTGGCTGCAGCGGATAATCCTCCGGTGAATCCCCTTCCAGCACAATGGACTGAGCCATCATCTCAAGGCTGCCGTTCCGCCCTTTAACCAGATTGCCGGTTGCCGTAATCGCGGAACCGTTCCGGATGCCCTGAACCGCTTCAAAATCCGCGACGTTTTCATCATAAACGATCTGCATGGTGGCAAAGACCGTTCCATCGAAAAACTCGATAAATCCGATCTGTTTCTGCTTCCGGTGGTTTCTTACCCATCCCTGGATGGTCACGCTTTTTCCTTCATATTGAGACTCTGCGGCAACAATCTGCCGCAAATCCAGTACTTCCATAAATCCTCCTTTATGAGCAGTGACTTGGTCTTTGGTCACCGCTGTTTTTCGGTGCTCATATTTGACAAACTGCCGCTGTGGCGGCAGGCCCACTCCTTTTGTGGGCCTCAAGGTTGGTCTTTTGCCGGACCAGCTTGGTTCTGGCCCCAATTTGACTTAACTGTCGCTGCGCGACAGGGCCTTTCCTTCAGAAGCCGAAGCTTGGTCTTCCGGCCCCGTTGCTTTCCGGTGTTTATCGTTATAAGCTGCCGCAGTGCGGCACTTGACCCGTCAGGCTTCCGTTTCAGAAGCCTGACGGGGTGGATCATTTCTTACAGTTCATCGTTGGCGGAATCGTCCTCCACATGAACAACGGCCTCAGGCACCTCGGTGCCGTCGTTATTGTCTGCCCCTTCATCCGGATTCTGTTCCGGTGATTCTTCAGAGGAATCCTCCTCCAGCTCCGCGTCCTCCGGCTCCTGCTCGGTGGCCGTGACAGAGACAATCTTGCTTCCCTCATCCAGGCGCATCAGGCGGACACCTTTGGTGACACGGCCGACGACGGAAATGGAATCCAGCGGAATCCGGATGATGGTGCCCTCGTTGGTAATGAGCATCAGGTCAAGACCGGCGGGCAAAACCATCATGGAGACGATGGGACCGGTTTCATCCGTGATGTTCATGGCCTTGATGCCTTTTCCGGCACGGCTCTGTTCACGGTACTGATCAATCGCCGTCCGCTTTCCGAAGCCGTTTTCCGTGATGGTGAGAACGGTCGCATCCTCGCGGATCTTATCAAGGGAGACGACCTGATCCCCATCATCGATCCGCATGGAACGAACGCCCATCGCCTGACGGCCCATGATGCGGACATCTTCCTCGTCAAAGCGAATCGCTTTTCCGTTACGGGTTGCGATCATCAGCTGATCTCCGCCGCGGGTCAGTTCAATGCCGGCCATTTCATCATTTTCATCCAGGTTGATGGCAATCAGGCCGGTTTTCCGGAGATTGTCAAAATCAGACAGCATGCAGCGCTTGATCTTTCCTGCCCGGGTGACCATGACAAGGGTGTATCCGTCATGTTCGCGGGGAAGCGGAATCATGGCGGTGACCTTTTCCCCGCCGTCCAGCTGCAGAATATTGACGATGGCCGTCCCCTTTGCGATTCTTCCGGCTTCCGGAATCTCATAGCCTTTCAGCTTATAGACGCGGCCGCGGCTGGTGAAGAAGAGAATCTCATCATGCGTCGAACAGGCAAGGACACGTTCGGCAAAGTCCTCTTCCTTCGCCGTCAGCGCCGTAATGCCCTTTCCTCCGCGCCGCTGACTGCGGTAAGCATCCGTGCCGATGCGCTTGATATAGCCCATGTGTGTGAAGGTGATGACGATCTTCTCTTCCTGAATCAGATCCTCCGGATCGATTTCCCCTTCCATGGCACTGAAGCTGGTGCGCCGCTCGTCTGCATACTTTTCCTTAATCGCCAGAATTTCTTCCCGAATGATGTTCAGAACCATCTTCTCATCGGCCAGCACGGCCCGCAGATAGGCGATGGTCTTTTCCAGTTCGGCATATTCTTCCTGAAGACGTTCCCGTTCCAGTCCGGTAAGACGGGCAAGACGCATGTCAAGGATTGCCTGTGCCTGACGATCAGAGAGACTGAAGCGGGACATCAGCTGTTCCTTGGCGACCTGTGTATTCGGACTGTTCCTGATGATCTGGACGATCTCGTCGATGTTGTCAAGGGCAATCAGCAAACCTTCAAGGATATGCGCCCTGGCTTCCGCTTTGTCCAGATCATATCTGGTTCTGCGGACAATGACATCCTTCTGATGCTCCAGGTAGTAATAGATCATCTCCCGAAGCGTCAGAACCTTGGGCTCGCCGTCAACCAAGGCCAGCATAATGGCGCCGAAGGTATCCTGAAGCTGTGTATGCTTATACAGATAATTCAGAACGACAATGGCACTGACATCCTTCTTGAGTTCGATGACAATGCGCATTCCTTCGCGGTCGGACTCATCACGGATATCGGAGATGCCCTCAATTCGTTTTTCATGAACAAGACCGGCGATTTTCTCGACGAGCTGTGCCTTGTTGACCATATACGGCAGTTCAGTCACAACGATGCGCTGCCTGCCGGCATTCATCGGCTCCACTTCCGTTTTGGCACGGACCAGAATCCGGCCGCGGCCGGTGGTATAGGTATCAAAGATGCCCTTTTTGCCGAGAATAATACCGCCGCCCGGGAAATCCGGTCCCTTGATGACCGTCATCAGCTCCTGATTGGTTACCTCGGCGTTGTCAATCATCATGACGACGCCGTCGATCACCTCGCCGAGATTATGCGGCGGAATGTTGGTGGCCATGCCAACGGCAATGCCGTTGGAGCCGTTTACCAGCAGGTTCGGGAACCGGCACGGCAGCACGGTGGGCTGCATCAGGGTTTCATCGAAGTTCGGATAGAAATCAACGGTTTCCTTGTCGATATCCGCCAGGAGTTCCAAGTTGATTTTGCTCATCCTGGCTTCAGTATAACGCATAGCAGCGGCTCCGTCGCCGTCAATGGAACCGAAATTTCCCTGTCCGTCAACCAGCGGATAGCGCGTGGCAAAATCCTGTGCCAGACGGACCAGTGCACCGTAGACGGAGGAATCTCCGTGAGGATGATATTTACCCAGAACATCACCGACAATACGCGCGCATTTTCTGTACGGCTTGTCGGGGGTAACACCCAGTTCATGCATGGCGTACAGAATCCGCCGGTGAACCGGCTTGAGACCATCACGCACATCCGGGAGCGCACGGGTAATGATGACCGCCATGGCATAGGAAATGAAGGATTTCTTCATTTCATGCTCAAGCTCTATGGGATGAAGACGATCGAGATCGGTTGTATTGCCAGGTACATGATCGCTAAAATCCATTCTGTTTTCCCTTTCGGGCTTCTATTTATCCGCTGCCCTGGCGCGTTCGCAGGACAATGGATAAACTGACGCAATTTGTCAGGCCCTCTCCTTTCTCAGACGTCCAGGTCAAGCACCAGCTTGCTGTTTTCTGTAATAAATTCCCGACGGGGTTCAACATCCTCTCCCATCAGAAGACTCATGATTTCATCGGCAGCAATGGCATCCTCTACGGAAACACGCATCATGGAGCGCTTGGTAGGATCCATGGTTGTGGTCCAGAGCTGTTCCGCGCTCATTTCTCCCAGACCTTTATATCGCTGAATGTCCGGCTTTTTATCCCGTCCGATTTCATCAAGCGTTTTCTGCAGGGCCTCATCGTCATAGCAGTACTGTTCCTGCTTCTGATAGGTCACTTTGTACAAGGGCGGCTGCGCGGCATAGACATGTCCCTGCTCAATCAAGGGCTTCATATACCGATAGAAGAAGGTCAGCAGAAGGATGCGGATATGAGAACCGTCCACATCGGCATCCGTCATACAGACAATGCGGTCATAGCGCAGCTTCGAAATATCGAATTCATCCCCGACGCCGCAACCGAAAGCGGTGATCATGGCCTTGATTTCATCGTTGGCCAGCACCTTGTCAAGGCGGGTCTTTTCCACATTCAGGATCTTTCCGCGAAGAGGAAGGATGGCCTGGAAATGCCGGTCACGTCCCATTTTCGCACTGCCGCCTGCGGAATCGCCCTCAACGAGGAAAATCTCGCATCTGGACGGGTCACGCTCCGAGCAGTCCGCCAGTTTTCCGGGAAGGCTGGCAGATTCAAGCACCGTCTTCCGTCGGGTCAGCTCGCGGGCTTTTCTTGCAGCCTCACGTGCACGGCTTGCCGCCAGACAGCGGTCCAGAATCGCTTTTGCGATGGTCGGATTTTCTTCCAGATAATCTTTCAGCTGTTTGCCGACAAGGCCGTTAACGGCGGTGCGTGCATCGCTGTTTCCAAGCTTGGATTTCGTCTGGCTTTCAAACTGCGGATCTTCCAGCTTGACGGAGACAATGGCTGCCAGTCCCTCGCGGGTATCCTCGCCGGTCAGATTGGTATCGGAGGCTTTCAGAATGTTATGACTGCGTCCATAGTCGTTGATGACGCGCGTCAGAGCAGTACAGAAACCGGCCAGATGCGTTCCGCCGTCCGGCGTATGGATGTTGTTGACGAAGGAGAACACATTTTCATTAAAGGAGTCATTGTACTGCATGGCAACCTCGACGGTGGTCGTCCCGATCATGCCGCCGAGGAAAATCGGTTCAGGGAAAAGAACCTGTTTGTTTTTGTTGATATAGCGGACAAATTCGCGGATACCGCCTTCGTAATGGAAAACCCGCTCCTGTTCGCTCTCCCCCCGTTTGTCCCTGAAAATGATCTTGAGACCGGCATTGAGGAAAGCCATTTCACGGAAACGGTTTTTCAGGGTATCGAATTTGAAATCACCGGTTTCAAAAATGCCCTCGGCATCCCCGGTGGATTTTACATCCGGAAGAAACGTAATGGTGGTTCCGGTACGCTCCGTTTCCCCGATGACGCGAAGATCGTACAGATACTTTCCGCGCGCGTATTCCTGCTGGTAGATCTTTCCCTCCGTATAAACCTGAACCGTCAGATGCTTTGAGAGCGCATTTACGACGGAGGCACCGACCCCATGAAGACCTCCGGATACCTTATAGCCGCTGCCGCCGAACTTGCCGCCGGCATGGAGAACGGTCAGGCAAACCTCAACCGCCGGGCGTCCTTTCTGGGGATGGATGCCTACCGGAAAGCCGCGGCCGTTATCCTCCACGGTGCAGGAACCGTCCTTGTTCAGTGTAACGGTAATCTCCGTGCAAAAGCCGGCCAGTGCCTCATCGACGGCATTATCCACAATTTCATAAACCAGATGGTGCAGACCCCGCTCATCGGTGGAACCAATGTACATTCCCGGACGCTTGCGCACCGCTTCAAGTCCCTCAAGAACCTGAATCTGGCTCTCATCATAGGTTCCCACGTGAGTTTCTTCTGAATTTTCCGGTAAAATGACAACTTCCTGATCTTCCATGTGCATTAATTCCTTTCCAGAACTTCTCGAGATTCAACTGTCTGCTGGCAGGCATCAAGGTCACGGAATCTCCGTGAGCGTGTTCTCTGCGCCAGAGTCTGAGAACTGATCTGTGTCAGATAAATTCTCGGATTCTCTGTAACACCGCCTGCTTTTCTCGCCCCTGCACAGACGACTGCACTCTTTGCAGACACGTCCTGGCGGGCAAGAACGCGGTTCTGTTTTCGGATTTCCCGAAGCATTGACCCGGAAATGCGGCTGTCGGCTCTGGTCATATCCAGAACAACGACAATTTCCTCCGTATCGACGGAAACATTCTCCCCGAGGTGCAGAATCACAGATTTCTCACGCTCCTACAAGTTCTTAAACACTGCATTCTATCTGAAACATTATACCAAAAAACAGAAAAAATATCAAATTTTAAGCACAGGAGACCTCCCCAAAGATGATAAAAATAATCAAAATTGTTTTCAGGGAAATTTAGGCAACATTGCAGTGAATTAACGAAATCAGGGGACGTTGTTGCTCTGCATAGGTTAAAATTATCGCAATATGCACAAAAAAGTCAGGGCTGGCTCTTTTGCCCGGCCAGTCCCGACTTTTCTGTTTGAAAGATGAAGCAAAATGCCTGTTACCGCAGTGTCCGAAGCATGATTCCAATCAGGTGGGCGGCTGTATCCAGATTGCCGCCGTAGGAGACGATGGCCAGGACCGATTTTTCCGGATTGCAAAGGTATTTGCTGAAACCGGTCAGAGAATCTGCCGGACTGGCATACAGACCGGTCTGTCCGTTTGAATCGGCTGCATAGCCGGCGGTGAGATCGATGTCGCCCGGATCGATGATGCCGCTTTCAATGTACGGCGTCAGTTCCACGTATACCTGCTCTGCCCCTTCCTCACTCATCAGATTGCGGAATTCCGCCTCCGGCATCAGAAAAACATCTCCCTGATGTGCCGCAATATACGTCATATACTGCATGCGCACATACACGTCATCCCCCAGGAGGTTGATGTTCATGGAGGTCAGTTCCTCCTGCTCCGGGCATTCCGCCTGCAGAAGCGGCCATAAATCCCGCTGCAGCGCTTCCGTATCGCAGTAACCGTTCAGGATATACAGTTCGGTCTTTTTATCCTCCGGCGACCGGTAAGCCGTCATATCAAAGGCCAGGGAGACGCCGAACAGGCTCAGCGTGAGCGCAAGCGCATACTTCCACCAGCTGTACAGAAAATGTGTTTTTAACCGTTTTTTGTAATCGATTTTCGACATAATCCGCCTCATTCATAGAATTTCTTGCCGCCTATTTTAGCAGATGGGCATAGGAAATGACAAGACCAAAGGTGACGCGGAGGATCATAGAAAAACCGCGGAGCCGGAAGGCTCCGCGGCAGGGATCCGTTATTCATCATAGGCGACCGCACGGTCAAACAGCTTTTCTGTTTCCGCAGTGGGTGCGGGACCCAGTTTTGAAACGAGAATGGCGACGATTCCGCCGATGATAAATCCGGGAACGATCTCATAGATGCCCGTACCGGCAAGGAAG
>JAGAHV010000125.1:0-9936 GCA_017626895.1 Clostridia bacterium
CATAGATTTCACTGATCTCAATATCGCCGCAGACCACGGCAATCGGCTCACCGCGGCTGTTGAATACCGGCCGGATCGCCGTGTAAATGCGGCCGAAATCCGTATCATTCCTGAAGAACGTAACCGTCGGATCTTTGTCCATCCGGGCCATGTATTCTTTGGCCACCTCTGCCGGATAGAGATAATCCGATATCACGCCAAGGTCCGTCAGCTCATCCGCCTCAAATTCCCGTTCATACTTGGTACAGGCCGCCAATATATCCATCATGTTTCCGGGCGGGTCGATTTTGAGCGGCTTGATGATGTAGATGAATTCCAGGTCGTGGCTCTCTTTCAGATGATCCGCCAGCGCCTGCAGCTGATGATATTTTTCCGTTTTCTCTCCGGTCTCAATGCATTGTTCCAGATCGTCTCCGTCAATGCTGCGAACCAGAAATTCAACGGTATCCGCTGCATAATTCTGATAGTGCCCGATCATTCTTTCCCGATAGATTTCAGAGCCTGCAATTGCCATGAGCACCGAAAGCAGCAGGAGCAGAATAACGGTCGCCAGGATCAGAGAACGTCGTATCGGTCTTTTTATCTTTTCCATCTTTTTCCTCCGGGATTGTCAGATTATTGCAGCGCCTCCCTGCCATGATCCTGTGTCACATCTGCGGACCGTATCCGGTCATTTGCCGCCGGGCTGACCAGGCCGGTTCTCATGGCCGACATCCACCAGGAACTGATAGACCCGGCGATAATGGCCATCATTGAGTGCCAGAGCCATGTTGTATCCATTGTTCAGGCCTGAGGCAATCACACTGTCACATCTGGACAATGTATAGACCGCGTAGATGTAGTTTACTGTGGTATCCTCCACTGCCCCTGCATACGTGTCTGCCGAATTGATTTCCTTTTCAAGTTCAGAAATCATCGTGATACCCTTGAAATCGTTTACAGAAAAGCGTTCCTGTGAAATCGCCCGCAGTTTGCGCCCGTAACGTGCCAGCATGGTCTGGTAGACATCCCGGTCTTCCGTGGCCAGGAAAAGAATGTCATATCCGTCCTCTTCCATCCACTGGTCAATCATGGGGAACATTTCTTCCGGCGTTGCCTGCTTATTGATTCCAACCAGGCCGCTGGCGATATAGTCCGACCCGCGAATCAGGACACCCAGTGCCTTTTTCCCGCCCAGTACGGCATCTGCATATTCATCCAGCTGCCGTTTAAATTCCGGCTTCAGGACATCCCCGCCGATTCCCTGCCTGAACTGCTGGAACTTCCACGTTGTAATCAGCGGCGCCATATTATCCACAACAATGGTATTCTCCTCTGTGGCATCCTCAGGCCTGCCGGAGATCTCGAAATAACGCATCAGCAGTTCATCTGAATAGCGCGAAGTGCCCGGGGAGAGAAAGGCTTTCCATCCTTTGTCCGAGAAAAAGCGGTTATAGGAATAAATCCGGTTCAGGATCGCTCCCAGTCCAAAGTCCTTGTACAGAATCATCTCGACATAGCGAATCTGGTCCATGGGCTTTGTCACCAGCCACTGCCAGAAAAAGACATTGTGAAAAAGAGGCATCGAACTGATATAGCTGAAATCCTTACGAATATAACCGATTTCGAACACTCCGGGAATGACATACAGCGTTGTCGGCGCCTTGTTCTCCTTCGTTTCGGGAAGCTGCTCAACAAGATGCAGATGACCGGTTGCCGGCAAAAACATGGCCGCCCGCGGATCTGTGAAATAAACCTCGCAGTCCGTATGCTGCAGAATCAGTTTCGCGCAGACAAGTGAATATTCATCGATTGTCTCAAACATTGCTGCCTTATACGGCCGGAAGAAATCCAGGCAAAGTTTGCTGAGATCCGTCTCATCATACGACAGATACGGCTGGAAGAGATCTTTTCCGTCCGTCATCTTCAGCTGCGCTCTGGCCGCCTCCGGGAACATGTCCATGTTCCGGATATACGCAAGCATATAATCCTCTCCGTCCGGATTGGAAACATAAAACCGCGTTTCCCCATCCTTTACATGTGCAAGCGCCTCATGAAAAACACTTTCGCCATGCTGCAAAGTCCGCAGCTGTTCGGTCGTTTCGCCCACCGGTAAAATATTCAGCATTCTTTTTTTCTCCTACTTTGCAGGCCTCAATGTTGTTTTTCTGCCTGAGTTGCCTGGTCTGAGGCCTTCATTTGTCATCCTGTCGCTGCACGGCAGGACAGCTCCCAGGCAATCCGCTTTCCGGGTATTGCCGCTATCCGGAACCTGTTGGTCGGACTGACGCATAGATGCCCTGTCTGTTCTTTCATTTGTCTCCGTCCGACTGCCAATTCAAGGCCTTCCCGAAGCGATTTCTTTCGCCTCCGCCGGACTTTCGCCTGTTGCAATTTCATTGATACGGACATATCCATAGATGCCATCCCAGTCCGTCGGCCAGTGAACCCCTTTTTCCGGGATAAGCACATGCGCATAACCATTGTCTGTGCAGAGCACATGCATTTCCGTTCCCGCAGAAACCGTCCCCAGACGGTTTCCACCCGGTGCATCCAGCAGCGTCAGGTCGGTTAATGCCGTTGCGACAGAGGTCACCTTCCCGACCTGTCCCATAACGCCTGCGACCGTGTACAGGTCCTCTTCCATGACCCATCCCTCTGCCCTGCCGATGCGTACCTTTACCCAGGCACCGGCCGATTCCAGCACTTCCGCCCGGGCCGTGTAGTGCCCGACAGATTCGGATTCACTGGCCGGCTCCCTGCGAAGATCCGCATCCACATACGCCATGTTTTCCGGCAGCGGATAGATGGGAATCTGCTCTGCCATGGCCTCAATCGCGGTCCCGCTGTCCGGCAGTTTCCGGTTTTCCCAGGCCCACAGCCGTTCCGGATGCGGACAGGGAATCCATTCTTCCTCCTCTGTCATCACGCCGTACCAGCTTTCCCCCTGGTCCGTTCCTCCGAGTCTGACCGGACAGATGCTGAGGGAGCCCATCCCCTGCGGAACAGAAAGCAGCGTTCCCGTTTCCCCCTGCAGGGTCAGACACTGCGAAATGGCTATTTTGCCATCCTCCACGTTCAGGGAAAGTACCTGATTTCCCTTTCGAACCCCCAGTTCCACCTGTGTCATCCGGCCATCCGGATTAAGCACACGCAGCGGAAGGAATTCAAAGTCATCTTCCGGCGAAAGAAACACATCTGTCTCCGCTCTCACCTGACCAATGCCCGGGTGATTTTGGCTCAGCCCGTACAAAATGATCCGGCTGTCCCGCTGCAGTACCACAATCCCGCTGCATGTCTGTTCCGACGGATTCCCTGCATTCTCATAGCGAACCATTCCGCCGATGATCCGGTCACCTGAATGCATGCGGTTTTGAAACATCTCCGCAAGCCACGGCGGAAGCACTTCAAAGCAGGTATAACCAACAGACCTGTTCATCTGTTCTTCCGGGAAATTGACGAGTATATTTGCCGATGCTGCACCGACAAGAAGACACAGAGAGATTATAAAGGCAAATGCGATTTGTTTCAATTCTTTTTTCCTTTCGTGCATATTCCATGGCCGACGGCTGCTGAAAGGCCACAAATTGACCATCATCCTTTACCAAAAAGCAAGTCGCAATCCTTGCCCAGTTTCCATACGGTTCTTTCGCCGAAGGCGCCTGGCAAGAATTTGACAAACTGTCAATCTGCGACAGAGGCACATCCTTTCCCGGATTCGTCATTGTTCTTTGCGGCTTCTTATTCTGTCAGAACGTAGGAATATCCCTTTTCCCTGCAGTATCTTTCTGCCTCTGAACCTTCCACGACGTAAAACATCGCCTTGCATCCCTCATAGAACGCATCATCCGCGATCTTCGTCACCGATGCAGGGATAGTAACCTTTTTCAGAATTTTTAAACGGGCAAACGCGCTGTCTGCAATTTCTTCCGTTCCTGACCCAATCGTAATTGACTTGACGAACACCGCGATTCCATGAAAAGGATCTTTTTCAAGTACCGGTATGGTTCCCGGAAGTTCAAGACCGTTCAGAAAGAAGACATCTGAAAAGACATCTGCTTCAAGACCGACGACCGGATGCCCGTCTACCTCTTCCGGAATAATCACGTATCGGTGGCCTCGTTTAACGCTGATTTTTTCAAGCACCGCTGCCCCTTCATCATTCAGATGATACTGACATTCAACCTTAGGGGGCACATACGGTTCAACCGTCGGTTCTGCTGTTGGCTCCGGAGTCGGCGTCGGAGCGCTCTCTTTCTCCCGTTCAATCTGAGAGAGGAAACGATGCAGCCGCATTTTGAGGAGAGGAATATTGATATCATTTCTCTCCGTTGATGCCATCCCCACCCATATGATTGTGCCGATGATAATCCAGATCAGACCGATTCGGGTCAGACCTCCATTTTTCTTTTTTCCCGGCAGGCCTTCTATGTGAAAAGCGGTGGGCTGATCTGAATTGTAGTAAACATCCACCGTTTTTCCAATCATGTCCGGCGGCACATTCGTATTCAGTTTTCTGGTGTAAATCTGTCCGTTGACCCGGTACTGAATCTGAAGGGATTTCCTCTTCTTTCCGTTTCCGGCATTTCCCGCTTCCTCTGCCAGAATGATTTCCCCCGTTGTCAGTGTCCGTTCATCCTCTTCCTGCCGGGTCATTTTGCTTCCGGAACGGAGACCGGCAATCAGCAGCATCCATCCCGCAAATGTCAGCACAACAAACATAAACAGTGTAAACATGGTTCCGTTCTTTCTGGATAGTTATCCGTCCGATCTGACTGAGCGCAATGTCAGAAAGCCGCCGCTCTTCGTCCTCATGCTTTTCGCCTGTTTCATGGAACCGAAACGAATCGAAGAAGCGGTCCCGTAAAATCCCGAGGCTCCGGGCTCATCCATTCACTTGCGCTGCCGATACGTCTTCTTCAGCTTTTCCCATCCGTTTCCGGTTCTGAATCCGGTCCGTTCATTCCCGGCGGGGTTGGAAGCTTGATAAAATCAATCATAAACGCATAATGTGGATTGATTTTCCTGCGGAGTTCATCCGGTGTATAGCAGCCATCCTTTTTGCTGTGCAATGCCGTGTGACAGTTGGAACAGACCGGAATCAGATCCCGAATCGGATCCACCACATGATCCTCCCGTATTTCACTCAGCGGGACATTATGATGCACTTCTATTTTTCCGGCAAAATCATTTCCATACACGTAACCAAAGTCAAACTGACAAATCTGACAGGTGGTACCGTAATGAGCAATACACTTCCTTCTGGCCTGCAGATTTCTTTCAAACCGGTCTGCGCGTACAGGGACCTCTTTCCCCTCTTCCAGCTTATCCGGTTCAACCTGTTTCGGAAACGACCGTATCCGAAGGGTGTCCCTGTACATCCATTGGCGGAGTTCCGAATCTGTAAAGGGCACTTCAATATCAAAGATTTCATCCAGAGCAAGTCTGGCCTGCTCGGGTTCCGTTCCAACCTCATAGTTCCACTGACGCAGCACAAGGATACCTGATTCATCCGGTGTATTCTCTGTGCCAAACGACTTTTTCAGGGCGTCCATGCGCTTTTGATTCTTCTGCCCCAATCCCACTGTGCTCAATGAAAGCTGTAACTGCAGCGATGTTCCTTCATTGATGATTTCATACTGGAGGAAAACGCCCGTCTTCCAGGCACCGCTTCTTTTCCTCTGTGAAGGCAGCACCTTCTCAAGTGTTTCTGTGGTGAACCGTATGATTCTGTTTCCGGAACACAGACTCCTGGAAAAGTAAATTCCAGGCTGCGCTTCGCACCGGCCTGTAATCATCTCTCCCAGCAGCTGCGTCTGGACTTCCATTTTCATGTTCATGCTTTTCCTCCTCCATGTTGATCAGCGGCCGCAGACCCTGTTCACTGTCAATGGACAGGGACATTTAGCCGCCAGGTTATCCTCAGATGAACCTGCTTCCCCGGATCACGGTCATGGCAAACTGTCGATGACAGTGCCGCTTCTATTCTTCAAGTGCAATGACGGCGCCATACGGTTCTTTCACGGATAAGTTTTCTGCTTTGTCAAAGACGACCCAGATATTTCGGTATGTGCGCGGTCTGGGAATATCCCTTTCCCCGTATCCATCTGTAAAATAGATCATCAGTGCATCTCTGAATGCCCGGTTGCGGTTGATGTATTCAATTGCCGGGGTGAAAGCGGTTCCGCCTCGTCCCTGAACCTTTTTCTGAATATCCGCGGGTTTTGAAATCCGATACACCCGCCTAACCCTGGCATCACATTCAATGAGGGTTACCTCGTGTTTTCGTTTCGCCAGAATCTCGAATACCTCACGGATGATCTGCCCCAGCATATGATCATCCAGAGAGCCGGAGGTGTCGATGACCACGACGATTTTCAGTACTTTGTCATCCATCCGGCCGGAGAGGTCAAAGCGGGAGGGCTGCCTTCGGTTCAGTCTTGTCCGGGTTCTCCGTTTATCCGCCGAAATGGTGCCTACATAACGCTTCAGGATCTGCTGCCAGGTCAGTTTCGCGGGAGCATTCAGCTGCTCCACCTGTGACATGAACGAGCCGGGCATCAGGCCCCTGGCCTCATCGTTCATCATGTCATAAGCCGCATTGATCAGCTCACGCGCCAGCGCCGCAGCATTCTCCGCGTCACCGTCCGTCTGCCAGTCATGATCCATCAGATTCGCCTGATAGGCCGTGACCATCTCCGACGCCTTCCCCTGACCGCCGGAACCAGCGGATTCTCCTCCGTCCCCGGCTTCCCGTTTCTTTTCCATCATTCGCTCCGGCTGATTCTGCCGGCATTCATCCGGAATTTCCCTGTCCCTGATCAGGTCAAAGTAATATCGGTAGTTTTCAGACCGTTTCACTTTATCCAGATCAAAGATTCTCGCCAGCACTTCCGAGGTGATTCCGCCCTCCGGCTCCTGCATGAACTTGCTGTTCCGTCTTTTGATCTCGTCATTTATCCGGTCATTGACTGCGGCATCCGCTGCATAATTGAATTTCAGCATCAGGTCGGCATCATCCTGCCCCAGTCGGAGCATTTCCGCCGGATGATTGAACACGATATGGTCGATTTCATGACAGACGACATAAATGATCTCTTTTAATGAAAACTTACAGAGCAGAAGCGGATTGCTTTCAAAGACCGGCGGATATTCCCTCAGGACGATTCCTGCAATTGAGTTGTCTGAAAAAACCGCCCGAAAGCGCAGATTCATCAGGATGAATCCGTAATAGGTGTCCCGCTCGGAAATCAGAAACAGCCGAATCAGTTCCATCATCCGATGAAAATCCGCATCAATTTCATCCAGTACCGGCTGCCCCGTTTCCCCGCTTTCTGCCCTGCGGATATTTTCCCGGATACGGAGCAGGATGGCGGTGATATCGTCCATTACTTACTGCCCTCTATTGCCGCACGTGTCGCATCTGACAGGTCCAGCATTTCAATCAGGTCCTGCTCAAACACATCGTACAGCATCTCAATCAGCGTGTTTCCGTCATCTGTCGTCATGGAGGAAAGGTTCTGGGCAAACAGCAGTCTGGCCGAGGAATCCAGATTCCGCACAAAGACAGACATCTGTTTCTTGGCCCTTTCAAATCCCGCCTTGTCCAGCATCATAAACCCGATATTCTCTTTCAGGTACGCGAGGAGCAGATCACAGGTCTGGATGATTTTTCCCTCCGACATGTGTTTCATCTGCTCGCAGGTCTTTGTCAGGCTGAGATCATCCGCAAAGATCTCCTCCGGCATGAGCGCCCTGGTCTTGGCAACCCGGCTGGCAAAGAACATCGTCGCCACGCTTGCACCGAGTTTGGCGGAAACCAGATTCTTCATGTCTTTTTCCACGATCTTCGGATCATTTTCCTTGTCGGTAAAGAACATGCGCAGCTGCGGTTCACTGGCCAAAAGCGTGTCCACCATATCCCACCCACGCGGCGAGGGCATCGGCTTCTCCTCATCATCCAGTTCCTTCTCACTGGCCGACAGACATTTGGGGTTGTCCTTTATAAAGTTCAAAATATCCGCGGAAATCCCGGCCTTCTTCCCATAGTTCAGCCATTCCCGGGCATTATCGCCCACTTTGATCTTGAGAAAACGGTCCAGCTGTGCCGGATCCATCTCATTGGTGGCATAAATGCTGTTCTGGGTGCTGGGGTTCATGGCGCCCACGAAAAAGACCCACCACGGGAATTGATATCCATTCACGCTGCGCGTCAGCAGGATGTTCATCAGTTCCTTATAGACGGAATTCTCCGTGCGGTTGATCTCATCGATAAAGATGATGACCGGATGAACCGTTCTGTCCTGAATCGCACGGATCTTTTCCTCGGGCGTCAGGTCATTCTGTGCATACCGGTTCTCATCCCCCAGCAGCAGCCGTTCCTGCGGCTCTTTTCCATGTGTCTACTCAAAGAGCCTTTTTTCCTCATTCTGGATGCGCTCCACCGCATAATAAGGGAGAAACCGGAAACGGATCTGTCCGTTCTCGTCTTTGTACTGATAAGGCAGGCCGGTGATCTCCCCTTCTTTGAGCGTTCCGCCTTCAATGGTAATGCAGATGCCGCCCAGATCCTCCGCAATGCTTTTCAGCATGGCCGATTTCCCGATCCCGTGTTTTCCCGAGACCAGCGGCGTAATGGCAAGATCCTTCTTTTCCGTTACCAGATTCGCCAGAACCGCCCGTTTTACCAGTCTCTTTGCTTCATTGATGCTTATCATACTTTGACTCCTTTGATACGAAGGAAGTTGCTTAGCATTTTCGAGCGAAGGTTCTTGATCCGCCAGGGATTCACGCCTTTCGTCAGGACCGTGACTGCATCCAGATCCGCATAGTGCTTGATGAAAAAGTTCTCCGAAAACCGCTGATGCAATGCAATGGCCTTCGGGTCCAGTGAACTGAAATAACGTTCCAGAAATTCCTCACTGAAATGAATACAGGAAAGCAGGACACTCACCTCAGGTTCCCTGAACAGCGAAAAGTGTGCTGACACAAACTTCTCATTTATCACGGTCGATTCCTTGACATAGTTTTTAAACAGGGATCGGTAATCCCGGTCCGTGCGCATCCGCTGCAAATCAGCTGCCACCATATCTTCCGATGAAACATTGGAGAAAGACTGAATGACATTCGTTTCTTTTTCCCCGATTGATTCAGGAGTTTTCTCCTCTGGAGGATGTTCCTCCGGAACCTGAACCTCCGTATATTTCACCCTATCTTCCCGAAGCAGTCCGTTGACTGACCAGTTTTTCAGTTCGCTGATCAGCTTTCTGCAGGCAGCAATGTATTCCGCATCATACCCGCCTGTATCCAGCTCCGTCTGAAGCAGATCCATCTCCTCCGGAAGCAGGTCTTTTCCATTCTCTCTGAGTATCCCAAGTACATCCATTCTTTTCCCTCATTTATGTGAACAGCAGTCTGGTTCAATGATACTGCTGCATTGCGTAAAGTGAATTAATGATCTGATCAGCCCGATCTTTCGAAAACCCGACTAAAATCCGTCTTCCTCTTTCATTCGATTCCATTCTTCTCTTGTTATCAGGACCTGACGTGGTTTTGCATTCCCTTCTGATTCAGCAATAATCCCCCGCACTGTCATATCATATATAAGCCGTCCCGCACGTGCATATCCAGTTCTGAGCCGTCGCTGAAGCATGGAAACCGAAACTTGTCCGGAATCAATCGCTAACTCAATAGCCTTTGCAAGCATTTCATCCACAAATGGACTTTCAACAGGTTCGGATTTAACTTCTGATTCCTCCTCAAATGCATCAATATAGGCACAAGAAGCTTTTTTTCTGCAAAATGCAACAATTTGTTGTATCTCTGAGTCTGTCACATAACACCCCTGAACATGGAACCCATTAGGGGCATCATCCGGCAAAAAGATCATATCACCTTTTCCCCGAAGAGATTCTGCGCCGTTCCTCCCCAGGATTAACTGAGAATCACTTTTGGATG
>JAGAHV010000126.1:0-10183 GCA_017626895.1 Clostridia bacterium
GAGGTCAGCCACGGGCCGACGCTCATCGATCACAATCTGCTGCTCTCCGAACGTGCACTGAAAGTGCCGACACAGGGCATGGCCGTGGTGCATAACCTGATCGCCGGTTCCATTACCTGTGTGGGGACAGGCGTTGAAAACGGGGCAAAGACCCTTCGTTCTGCCCGGTATACGCCGTATCATGTTCCGCATCAGACCGGAATTGCCGGTTTCATGTCCATTCTTCACGGGGATATGCGGTTCTATAACAACATCTTCGTGCAGATGCCGATTCGTCCGAAACTTCTGGAACTGCAGCACTCGGACAGGGACAGAACCTGGGATACGTACAACATTGAAACCGGGACGTTCCCCTATGATGGGTATCAGGATGAACAGACATGGCTGAAAGAGTTTGAGGGATATGTCGGAATGGGCTCCGCACCCAGCGACAGGTACTATATCCCGCTGCCGGTCTGGTCAGAGGGAAATGTGTACCTGGGCGGCGCCAGAGCCTGTACCCTGGAAAAAGAAGCTGCCGTGTCCTGTGATCCGGTCCGGCTTGAGGTGACCATGACGGACAAGGGAATTCATCTGACGACGGATCTGTATGCGCACCTGCCGCAGACCCATTGCAGGCGGGTGGACACGGAACGGATGGGGGTGGCGTTTGAACCGGAGATGGCGTTTGAAAATCCGGATGGCACACCGATCTGCATGGACAGGGACTTTTTCCGTGCGGAGAGAGGGGAAATGCCGATGCCGGGTCCATTTGAACAGGCGTTTGCGGAGATGGATATTCCCGCCGGAAATGTTTAAATCGGATGGGACGGTTAAAGTGAATCTGAAATGAATTAAAGGGATGAAACCTGAGCCTATGGTCGCAGGCGTCATCCCTTTTATTCATCCTCGAAAATATGCGGCGACACATGGCTGCGTCATCTGAAAAAAAAGCGGGACGGATGTTCGCGGTCTGAGGAGGAGAGAAAAGTTGGAGAAAATGAGGGCAATTGGTTGCCATCTGTCGCTTTCGGGTGGATATGCACGAATGGGCGAAACGGCTGCCGGAATTGGCGCCAATACGTTTGCGTTTTTTACCCGAAATCCACGGGGCAGAGGCTTCCGGAAGCCGGATGCTGATGATCTTGAAAAACTGGGAAATTTCCTTGCACAGAACCATTTTGCGCCTTTGGTGGCACATGCACCGTATACCCTGAATTTGTGCTCGGACCGCCCGGAAGTCCGGGCCTATGCTGAGCAGACCATGAGGGAGGATCTGGAACTGCTGGAAGCGATTCCCGGGAATTACTACAATATCCATCCCGGCTGTCACATGCGAAAAGGCGCAGAGACAGGAATCCGGGAGATTGCGGAGGGGCTCAACCGGATCCTTCCGGTGACATCCGGAACCGTTCTGCTTCTTGAAACCATGGCGGGAAAAGGAAGTGAGGTGGGCACACACTTTGAAGAACTTCGGCAGATTCTGGATGGAATACAGATGCCTGAACGCGTGGGCATCTGCCTGGATACCTGCCATGTGTTTGATGCCGGTTACGACATTGTCAATGATCTGGAAACGGTACTGGATGAATTTGATCGGACAATCGGCTTTGAGATGCTCCGGGCGATTCATCTTAACGACAGCAAAAATCCCTGCGGCTCCCATAAGGACCGGCATGAAAAAATCGGGGAAGGGGAGATTGGTCTTGCTGCACTGACGGCGATATTTGCGCATCCCCGTTTGCAGGGGCTTCCGTTCATTCTGGAAACGCCAAATGAACTTCCCGGATATGAACGGGAGATTGCCCTTCTGAAAAAGACGGCAGAAAAGAGGTGCGGGAATGATACGGATTGAGGCCTGCTGTGCGTCGGTGGATGACTGCATCCAGGCAGCTGCGGGCGGCTGCGACCGAATCGAACTGAATCAGGCTCTGGAACTGGGCGGACTGACGCCCTCTGCCGGGATGATCCTGGAGGCGAAGGCGGCGGTTTCCATCCCGATGCTGGCCATGCTGCGGCCGAGAACCGGCGGATTTCACTACACGGAGACAGAATTTCGGGCCCTTTGCCGGGATGCCGAGCTGTTTATGAGCCTGGGAGTAAATGGACTTGTGTTCGGTTTCTTAAGCGACTGTGGTTCTGCAGATCGAGCCAGAATCAGAACATTGGTCGGTATCACGGCAGACCGGGAGTCGGTATTCAATCGGGCAATTGATGCATGTACAGACTGGCGTTCTGCACTTGAAGTCTGTGTTGAAGCAGGGGTCACCCGTGTGATGACCAGCGGACAGGCCCCGACAGCCATGGAAGGTGCGGAAACGATCCGGGCCATGCGGGAATTTGTCCAGGGTGCGATTGAGATCCTTCCGGCGGGCTCCATTCGCCTTGAAAATGTCAGCGAAGTGGTAAGAAGGACAGGATGTAACCAGATTCATTTTGCCCGGCATAATCTGGTCAGGGACGGGAGCATGCAAAAGACAGGGATTCATTTTAACGGGCAGGCAGCCGAGGACCGGTATCGGGTTCTGGATGCGGCCTATTATCGGTCAGTCCGGGAGCGGCTTCGGGCGGATAAGGGATGAGCTGAACAGAAAAGGGGGAAATAACAGTGGTATCAATTATCGGAACGTGGCGAATGAGCTATGAACCCGTGAGGGCGGCATATGAGATGCTGCGCTCCGGCGGATCGGCCGCGGATGCGGTTGAATATGCTGTGAGTGAGGTGGAACGGAATCCGGCGTTTACCTCTGTCGGGCTGGGCGGCCTTCCGGCCAGGGACGGCGAGGTGTATCTGGATGCCGGATGGATGGATGGCAATTCGCTGAGGTGCGGAGCCGTGATGGCTGTCCGGAATGTCAGCAGCCCGGTCAGGGCGGCCAGAATGCTTTGCGGCCGGAAAAAGAACTGGCTTCTGTGCGGCAGCGGTGCGGAGCGCTTTGCGGCATCGGCAGGGATTCCGATGCGTGAGATGCTCACGGAAGAGGCAAGGAGGAAATGGCTTGAGGCAAAGGAGACTGCCGAGGAGGGACATGATACGGTGTGCGTCATCGCCAGAGATGACAGCGGCAGGATGATTGTGGGCACCTCGACCTCAGGACTTTTCATGAAAGAGCCCGGCCGTGTGGGAGATACCCCCATTGTCGGTTCCGGATTCTACTGTGATGCGAATATCGGCGGAGCGGCCGCAACGGGCCTTGGCGAGGAAATCATGCGGGGCTGTCTTTCCTATGCCGCGGTTTCGTATATGTGTCAGGGCAAGGATGCGCAGAGCGCGGCACAGCTGGCCGTGAGCATGTTCAGAAACCGTCTTGCAGGAATGGGCGAAAGTCCGGAGGGGATCAGCCTGATTACCATGGATGCCTCGGGGAACACCGGGGCGGCGAGCACGCTTGAATCGTTTCCGTTTTCCGTGGGGGATGCCCTGTATGAGGCAACTTACAGAAAAGGAAAGGTGACAATCCTGAGACGGGATCCGGAGGAAATTCCCTTTGGATAAGGCAAAGATGCCGGATAAGAAAAAAGCCGCCATTGGCGGCTTTTTTCGGGTTAAAGGAGATGCCCTGTCGTGCAGCGACAGTTAAGTCAAATTTGGGCCAGAACCAAGCTGGTCCGGCAAAAGACCAACATTGAGGAGGAGGTGCTGTGCTCAGTCTGCAAAGAGCGGAGTGGAAAGATAACGGTCTCCGGTATCCGGGAGGAGAACCACAATGTTCTTTCCTTTATTCTCCGGGCGCTTGGCCAGCTGAATGGTGGCAAAGAGCGCGGCACCGGAGGAGATGCCTGCAAGAACGCCCTCTGTCCGGCCGAGTGCTTTTCCGGCGGCAAAAGCGTCTTCATTCGCTACCGGGATAATTTCATCATAGATGGAGGTATTGAGCACCGCAGGGACGAATCCGGCACCGATTCCCTGAATCTTATGCGGACCGGCAGTACCCTTGGAGAGGACGGGAGAACTGGCCGGTTCAACGGCAACGACCTGGATTTTCGGATTCTGGCTCTTCAGGTATTCACCTGTTCCGGTAATGGTACCGCCGGTTCCGACGCCGGCAACAAAAATGTCGACGTTTCCGTCTGTATCCTCCCAGATTTCAGGGCCTGTGGTCGATTTGTGTGCGGCGGGATTGGCCGGGTTGACGAACTGCCCGGGGATGAAGCTGCCGGGAATGGAGGCAGCCAGTTCGTCGGCTTTGGCAATGGCACCCGGCATGCCCTTTGCGCCCTCGCTGAGGACCAGTTCGGCACCGTATGCCTGCATGAGCTGCCGGCGCTCGATACTCATGGTATCCGGCATCACGATAATGATGCGGTAACCGCGGGCGGCTGCCACACTGGCAAGGCCAATTCCGGTGTTGCCCGAGGTGGGCTCGATGATGACGGATCCTTCTTTCAAAAGACCTTTTTGTTCGGCATCGTCAATCATGGCTTTGGCGACCCGGTCTTTAACGGAACCGGCCGGGTTGAAGGATTCGAGCTTGGCAAAGATGCGTGCCTCCAGGTGATGCTTTTTTTCCGTATGGACCAGCTCCAGAAGCGGGGTATGCCCGATCAGCTGATCCGCTGCTGTATAGACCTTCATGTAATTGCCTCCTGCATTGAATTCATACTAAATTAATAGGATTAAATCTGATGCCCATTATAGGCGGGGACTATTGATCTGTCAAGAGTCATTTTAAAAAAATTGAAAGAGTGCTCATCTCCGCAGTGGCTGGAGAGGATCGGGCGTTCCTCCTGAAAAAAAAGCCCTCCGCTCTGCCCGTTACATGGGGAGCGGAGGAGATACAAGAAGCCTTTGCTTATGCAGCCATTAATTCTTCAACATACTCTGCCGTCACAGGATACTTGTTAGTGATCTTTTGAATGATTTCTTCCTTGGCAATACCCTCACCTGTTAAATAGTCGATGAGAGCTAGAACCTTAGTTTTTAGAGTATATTCCTCAACAGCTTTGCACATATCAACCTCTCCTTCCTCTTCTGGCTCTTTGAACTCAAGATTAAATTTCAGCACATCCCTGATAAAGCATGCGGAAGCTCTATCGATTTTCTTATGATTCGTATTCGTTAATTTGTCCACAGCATTATTGCTATTGTGTCTAATTGCATTGAACGCCAAACCTAAGCCTGTGCTAAATTTAGCATAGAAATCTCTTTCATCCACATCTTTCGGCGGGATAAGATTTACTGTATAGTTAGGCACAAAGGGCTTCAATGCCTCAAGTTGATCATTCGTTAGGTCAAACATCTCATAAAGTGAAAGAGGACCATCCCAAGTTTTTTCACCGAAGTAGATAATCGCAGTAACGACAGGAATTAGTTTATCTTCCTTCCGAAACCCTGAAAGGAATTCTTCACTTGTGAGCTTTATCGTAACGGAATCCTCTCCATAAACAATGTCTCCCTTGTTGCCTTTTATACGGTATGACATACTTGCTTCATTCACTTGCCCTGCATAGTTGAGTGCATCGTACACCATATCTTTAACAGCAACTGCATAGTGTATTTTAGCATGGATTTCTCCGCCAAGCAAAACATAGATCATATTTTGATCTCTCATAGCAGCCCATATTTTAAGCGAGTCTCTGTACTTTTGAACAGGTGTCCTTGCACCATTTCCATAGGGAACAGCGATTTCTGTGGTGTCAACAGGAAAGAACTGTTCTGGCTGGATTATTTGCTTTCCATCGTGCATCAAGTAGTTAAAAGCATCAGCAAAAATATGCTTCAAATTGACATATTGTTTACTTTCTGCATCAAAGCTTCCCACGTTAAACAGCCTCCTTTTGTAGATTCGATAATGGGGATTACAAATATCACTGTCCATACTAAACATTTTAAGCCTCAACCCCCCCGAAAATCAAGAAATAAAGCCCATAAAGCATCCATGAAACAGTCTGATTTTTCAGGATTTTGCAAGAAAAGGAACGGTACGAGTCAAACCAAGCCGTGAAAAGTTGCAATCCCCCTTTTTTGTGTTATAATTAGGTGAACATTTCGAAGAAAAGTGGAGGAGGACATGTTGAATAAGCGTTGCAGTGGAGGCCTGATCCTGGTGCTTTTTCTGCTGGTACTCGGCGTGAATTCATTTGCGGAGACGACAGGGGAAAAAATGGCGCTGGAGGAGGCAAAGACGATTCTGGCGGCGATGCCGCTTTCATATAAAGGACTGACAGATCAGCTCTGCCTTGGCGGCTATGCGCCGGAAGAGGCGGAATATGCGGCGGAACACTGTAAAATTGACTGGAATCAACAGGCAATCCGGGCACTGAAAAGGTATCGGGATGTGTCGGAGATGGCGGATGAGGAGATCCGCCGCCAGATGGCAGATGACGGTTTTACGGAGGAACAGATCGCGGCAGCTTTTATGCCCAGGGAGAAACCCATGGATGGGGAGGCAGACCGTCTGGCCAGGCAGTATCTGAATCTGGGACCGTATTCACCGGATGGGCTGGTGGACCAGCTGCGCAGAGAGGGCATCAGTGAAGAGGAGGCCCGCGGGGCCGTGAACGGGCTGGATGTAGACTGGGCAGATGAAGCAGCGCGTTCCGCTGAACGTCACGAAAAAGAAGGCGTGGAAATGGGCCGGATGCAGGATGTCCTGAAAGGGGAAGGGTTTACACCGGAACAGGCCAGAGAAGGCATGAACCGGCGGCACAGATGAGGAATCATACACCGGCTGAGGCATTTACGTATATGGTTGAATGCCGGGACGGGTCTTACTATTGCGGCTGGACCAATGACCTCTGGCAGCGAATTGAGCATCATAACAGCGGAAAGGGCGCCAGGTATACAGCAAGCCGGCGTCCTGTTCATCTGGTCTATGTGGAGCGCTGCTTCTCCAAACAGGCAGCCATGAGCCGGGAGTGGCACATCAAACAGATGACCCGGAGCGAAAAAAGCCGCCTGATTCAGGAAAACAGCGCCGTAATGGCGGCACTGGGCCTGAAAACGGCGCTGCCGGTCATATCAGGGACGGAGACGGTTCCAGAATTCTTTCCGGTGCCGGACTTTGCCGCGCAAAGTGCTCCCTGCTGCGAATCGGGAATCGTGTGGTTTTGCAGGGCGGGCAGGGGCCGTCTGGGCATTGCTGGCGGAATTGCCATGACTGGACATGCGGTCCTGTATGGCGAAGGAGAGAAGATTTTCTATCTGGCGCCTTTCTGGGAGGACTTTTTGCGGATGCCGGAGACGTATCTTGAAAACAGATGGCTCCTTACGGGAAATGGACAGGAAAGGTTGAACGAACGGAAAATGGAGAAAAAGTGGCAGGCGGACCTTGAAAAAGTCAGAAGGACGATGAAAGAGGCGGAGATGTACAGGCGGACCGCTTCGCTGGTTCAGTTTGATCTTGAAACCCTCTGTCCTCCGGCGGGAATGGAGGAACAGGGCGAGATCAATGCGTTCCTTGAGACTCAGGCCTTCCGGCTTCGCAGGCAGCCGGCATTTGTTCGCGCGGCTGAACAGGTGTATGAACACCGGGATGAACTGGAGGAAGCGGACCGGGTGATGATCACCGCGCTCCACCGGACCTATCTTGAGGAAAAGAACCTGACACCGGCGATGAAACATGCCTTTGCCCTGACCGAGAGCAGGGCGTACATTGCCTGGCAGAAAGCGAGAAATGCGGCGGATTTCAGTCTGTTCAGAGACAGCCTTGAGGAAGTGCTGAAGATGGAGCAGCGGCGAATCGCCCTGCGGGAGGCGGATGAGAATTCAGCAAAAGCCTCGCCGTATGACCAGATGCTGGGCCGGTATGAACGGGGAATGGACTGCGGGCAGTTGGATGCCTGTTTCAGAACCTGCCGTGAGCGGATGATTCCGCTGCTCTGGCGGATTCAGGAAAGCCGGAAAACCATCCGGACCGACTTCCTGTACCGGCCGGTGAGCGCCGATTTGCAGAACCGGGTGACGGAGGAATTGCTGAAGTTTCTGAATCTGGACCGCAGCAGGCTCGTGGTTTCGCAGACGGAACATCCTTTTACGACGGACATGGGGCCGGATAATGTCCGGATCACGTCCCATATTTACGAGAACGCGTTTACATCGAATCTGTATTCCATCCTCCATGAGGACGGACATGCCCTTTTTGCTCTCCTGGATGAGCGCAGACATTATGACCATTTTATTACCGGGGAACGGACGTATGGAATGGATGAATCTGTCTCCAGATTCTATGAGAACCGGATCGGGCGCTCCCGTGCCTTTATCCGTTTCATCTATCCGGTGCTGCGGGAAATCCTCGGAAAGGTCCTTGAGGATGTGACGGAGGAAGAACTGTATGAGGCGGTCAATGAAGTCAGGCCTTCTCTGATTCGTACCGAGGCGGATGAGTTTACCTATACCTTCCATATTATGATCCGTTACGAACTGGAAAAGGAACTGGTGGCGGGAACACTATCGGTCCGGGATGTTCCGGCCCGGTGGGCGGAACTGTACCGGGAGTATCTGGGAATTGTTCCTGAAAATGACCGGGAAGGGTGCCTTCAGGATGTCCACTGGACATCCGGCTTCGGCTATTTCCCCACCTATGCCCTTGGAAATATGTACAATGCCATGTACGCCCGGCGGATGGCATCTGAAATGGATGTGGACGCACAGATTGAAAGCGGAAACCTTTCCGCCGTCAATGACTGGATGCAGAAACATGTGTTTGCCCGGGCAGATCTCACGAATCCGCAGGAATGGATTGCGGAAATCTGCGGACGGCCGTTTACGCCGGATGATTTTCTTGATTATCTGGAGGAAAAGTATTCCGCGCTGTATGAACTGAACTGAGTGACCCTGTACCTGAAAGGAACCTGTTGCCTGTATGAACCTCCGGCTGAATCGACGTACACTGGATCTTGCTTTTATTAAAACCGTCCCTGTCATGGCAGGGTATATTGTTCTTGGCATGGGATTTGGCATTCTGCTCTCCGGAAAGGGATACGGCCCGTTCTGGGCATTCCTGATGAGCACCATTATTTATGCCGGTTCCATGCAGTATGTGGGGGTTGGCCTGATTGCCGGCGGCGCATCGCTGCTGAGCACCTTTCTGACCACCCTGATTGTCAATGCCCGGCATCTTTTTTACAGCATCTCCATGATCGATCTGTACAGCGATGCCGGACGGAAAAAGCCGTATATGATCTTTGCCCTGACGGATGAAACCTATTCGCTGCTGTGCGACGGACAGGTACCGGAGGATACAGATCCCCAGACATACCGTTTTCTGGTCTCGCTGCTCAACCAGATTTACTGGATTCTGGGCAGTGTGGCCGGCAGCTTTCTTGGAGCGGTGCTGCCTTTTGATACGACAGGCATTGATTTTTCCATGACGGCGCTGTTTGTGGCGACGTTTGTCGAGCAGTGGACGGCGCAGAAAGATCACCTTTCTGCCCCGACAGGGGGTATTGCCTCCGTGCTTTCTCTCTGTCTCTTTGGACCGGACCGGTTTTTGATACCTGCTATGCTGATGATCACCGCTGCGCTGCTCCTGGTCAACCTTGTGCGAGAGAGGAGGGACCGGTGATGCATGCACTCTTGCTAATTCTGGCAATGTCGGCGGGAACGGTGCTGCTCCGTTTCCTTCCGTTCCGGCTCTTCCGGGATCCTGAGCGGCGCCCGGCCGTGATTACGTACCTGGGGCATGTTCTGCCGCCGGCGGCCATCGGGATGCTGTGCGTTTACTGCCTGCGAAACATTGACCTGGCCGGGCACAGCCATGGGATTCCGGAAATCGCCGCCTGTCTGCTGGTGGCTGCGCTTCAGTGGAAATGGCATAATGCGCTCCTCAGCATTCTGGCGGGGACCGCGTTTTACATGGGACTGATACAGCTGGTTTTTTAGGCATTTGCCGGAAGAATCTGACACGCAACGATCTTGAAAGTGGGAATGATATGGCAATCAGACTTGTTGCACTTGATATGGACGGGACTCTGCTGAATTCAGGGAAGGAGCTGCCGCCGGATTTTCTGCCCTGGGTAAAGGCGCACCCGGATATTCTGACGGTTATCGGCAGCGGGCGGCCCCGCGGGGGACTCCGGGACTATTTTGATGAGAACTTGCAGATGGTGTACCTCTGTGACAACGGTGCCATGGTGTACAGAGGGGAACAGCTTCTGTTTTCCCAGCCGATGCCATTGCCGCATGTCAGTTCCATTCTGACCTTTCTGGCCGGGCATCAGGGCGTTGTGCCGGTGATTTCCTCTGCCGGCTGTGCCTATGTGC
>JAGAHV010000127.1:0-19943 GCA_017626895.1 Clostridia bacterium
AGAATTAACAGGTGATACTGATATAGATTTAGCAGTGAAAAAACAGGATCCGAAAGAAGATAAACTTTTAAGTCTATTCAGAAGTGTAACTGATAGTGAAAAAGAGTTACTGATAAAAGTTGTCGATACATTTGTCTTGGGACTTCGCAAAGCCCGTCAACAGACTAACTAAGGCTGAACACGAATATTTCGCATTTTTTTATGTTGTTTTTATAAAAATATCGAATGAATCTATATAATATATTCCAAAATTAATCTCTTAAAGGAGATAATACTCATAGATGCCGGGGTGATTGACAATTTGTCTGTTCAAAATGATGCTCCTCGTAACATTCAAGTAAGCTTTTCAAGACATCCAAATCCGAGTCACTAACAGTTAAATGGCCCCAAGGCCCTATAGGAGTCTTCATACATATCTTTTGACCCTGGCATCATGCAATAGCGCAAACAGAAAATGGAGGCAGAAAATGGCAGAGGGAACACGTTTTGACCAGCTTTATGAAACCATGCCGTGGCACAAGGTGGATACGGTTGTTTTTGATATCGGGAATGTCCTGATCCGCTTTGCACCGGAAAGGTTTACCGAAGTGCTGTTTCCCGGAGATCCGGAGAAGCAGGAAAAGATTCTGAGGGAAGTGTATCACGGGAAGTACTGGATTGAATTTGACCGGGGAACCATCAGCTATCAGGAGGCAGCGCAGGCGCTGGTTCGGGAACATGGCGGAGCGTATGAGGATTACATGAAAGCGATGACGGGCTGGATTGAGCTCAAGACCCCGATTGAGGAAGGATTCCGGGCGGCACAGCGGTGCAAACGCGCCGGAAAGAAGATCTGGCTGCTCTCCAACTATCACAATACGGGATATGAACGGCTTCGGGAGAAATTCAAAGACCTGTTCAGCATCTTTGACGGGGCGACCATTTCGTGCTACCTGCATCAGATTAAGCCGGATCCGGAGATTTATGAGACCCTGATCGCCCAGGCCGGACTTGAGCCGGGACGGGCACTGTTCATCGATGATACGCTGCCCAATGTGGAAGGGGCCATGCGTGCCGGCATTCACGGGTTTCACATGAATGAGGCCGGAAAGATGGAACGCTTTTTTATCTGAGGACAAAGGACAGGATGAGCACTGGAAAATGTGCCCGGAGACCAAACTGCGGTCAGAAACGAGGGAGGACCAATGAAAAGAAGGTTGGCATTTGTCCTGTTCCTGCTGGTCGGTCTGATGTTCAGCTCTCCGTCATGGAACGGACAGGCAGAGACGGGAATCATTTTTGCGCCGGACCAGCAGCCTGACCGGGGCACGCCCCCGCCGCTTTTCTTTGAAAGAAAGGTGGCGACACCGGATGAGGCCAGGGATTACGCCGCGCCGGCTGCAACGCCCGGGGAAGAGGCACAGCCGGAGGAGCAGATGAGCCCGGCGGAGCTTCGGGAGATTTACGAGAGTGAGGCCTTTGGGGCGATCCGCAGCGGTGAACGGATTCTGATTCGCGGACTTGAGGGAGAGGATGTCCGGCTGGTCCAGGCGAGGCTGCTGGCACTTGGCTATGATGTCGGAGAGCCGGACGGCGTTTACGGACGCAGAACGATCCGCGCCGTTGAACGGTTCCAGGAGAAGAATCAGCTGGAGAAGGTAGACGGAAAGACGGGAATGGCCACGCTTGAAGCCCTTTTTACCTGGGGAGCAAAGGCGGTTCCGACACCGACACCCACTCCCACGCCGACGCCCACGCCCACCCCGACCCCGACGCCGACACCGGTTCCCACGCCGGAACCCACCCGGACGCCGTCCACCAAGGGGGCACCGATTCAGCTTGAAACCGGGAAAGTGACGATTCAGGAAGGAACGTTTACCATGATGCTGGGACGGACCGAGGATGGAACCATTCTTTATCCGGTCAGCGGTATTTTAGGGTTTCTCCTGTACGATGAAACCGCGCTGCCGGGCAGTTTCACGTTCAAGCGCGCATTGGACGGCCGGGAAATAACGTTCCTTATGTCAGAGACAGAGGGAAAGTGTACCGACCTGATGGGCGCGGTAGACGGAATCCTGTTCCTGCCGGAAACAGAGGATCTTTATTTCTGGGACGGTGAACTTTACGCCTCCCGGATCTTTCTGAATCAGCTGGGACTGCTGGTGTCTGAGCGGGAGATCCCGGCGATTACGGAGCTTGCAAAAGATGACGGGGCGGAGTAAACGGACGGTCCCGGAGATGAACCGGGAGATTCTGATCCGCCTCAGCCGCTTTCTGCAGGGAAAGACGGACCTGGGGGAAAAGGAAGTCAGGATGCTGGCTGAGGAGGTGCAGCTGCCGCTTCAGACGGTGGCGTGCATCATGCTGGGTGCCTGCCTCGGACTGGATACGGAGCAGACAGAGGACAGAATCCTGATGGAGCAATATGTACAGCCCGGCTTTCGTCTCCTCTCTGTCCGGGATTACCTGCTGGATTCGTACCGGCAGACCATTCACTTCCCGGCCGCGAAAAGCGGACGGTGGGTATTTGAGGAGAAGTTCTTTGAATCGTTTGAAGTGTTTGTCCGTGATGATCTTCTGATATTGGAGGATGGCCGGGAAATTCCCCGGACCGGTGCGTTTCCCGAACGTTTTCCCTATCCGACCGTTCTTGAGGATGACCGTGAGTGGATGACGCTGGCGCCGGTTGAGATTGAAACCATGCGCCGGCCGATTGCGGAGGCAAAGGGGGATGTGCTGACCTTTGGTCTTGGCATGGGGTATTATGCCTTCCATGTCTGTCTGAAACCGGAGGTGAAGCGTCTCACGATTGTGGAAAAGGACGCGGAACTGATCCGGCTGTTCCGTGAACTGATTCTCCCGCAGTTTCCGGGGAAAGAGAAAATCCGGATTGTCTGTGCGGATGCCTATGAGTTTCTTGAAAGGACGTACCGACCGGAGCAGTTTGATTCCGTCTTCTGTGATTTCTGGCGTGATGCCGGGGACGGAACGGAGCATTATCTCCGACTGAGGCAAATCGAGCAGCGATATAAGACCCGGTTTCTCTACTGGGCGGAAGGGCTGCTGAGACAGCAGGCATCATTGCGTGAACAGGCAGAAGATGGACAACCCTGATGGAGGAGGAAAATGGCAATAGTTCTGGTATACGGATTCGATATCATTCAGGAACAGGTGATCCGACAGACGGCCGCGAAACTGGGCATGAACGTTCGGCGCGTGTTGCCGGAAGAGGCAAATGAGACGGTTTTGCGTCTTCTGTCAACGCCAGAGAGCGGGAAACCGTTTCCGGCATCGGGAGATGCGTCTGAACATTTTCTGCTGGCCGCGCCGGATTCGCAGGAACAGATGTTTGATCTGTTCCGCCGGATTTCAGAAATTGGATTGAATGTTCCCTGCAAGGCAATGGTGACGCCGACGAACCTCAACTGGCCCTTCGGTGAACTTGTCCGGCACGTATCTGAAGAGGCGAGGGAAATGCAGGAAAGGACAGAGAGGCAGAAAAATGCAAAACAATCCTAAAGCGTCATTGGCTGCGGTGCTTCGTTGGGCGGCCGTGGCCGTTCTGCTGATCCTTCTGGCCTTGCTGGTTCCATCCCCCGCGATGATGGAATCGGCACATTTCGCCGGTGAGGCGGCAGTTGAACTGGCCGGCTGTGCCCGCGAATGGCCGGATTTCGGTCCGTACAGGGGGCTGATGAGATGACGGGAATCGTTACGGTTTACGGGTGTATGGTTGCCCTTGGCGTGCTGGCGGCAATCGTGCTGTTTCTGTTTGGAACAAGGAAAACGGAACTGGCACATCATGCCAGCGAACTGGCTCTTTGCTGTATCCCTGCGGGACTGGCATCGGCCCGCCTTTTATATGTGCTTTTCCGTCTTCCCTTTTATGCGATGATGGGTTTTGAGCATATTCTCTATCTGCGCGAGGGCGGCTTTCTTCTGTATGGGGCGGCTGCGGGCGTGCTTCTGGCTGCCTGGGGACTGGGACGCCGGAAACGGCTTGACATTGGGCAGCCATGGGATGCGCTTGCCATTCCCGGCCTGATCTGCATTGCCATCTGTCGTCTTGGCGAGGGCAGTGTGGGTGAAGGTCTTGGAAACTGGGTGGAAGATGAAGCGCTTGCCGTGTTTCCGCTGGCGGTTCTGAACCCCTACGGTGAACCGCAGTGGGCGGTCTTTATCGGGGAAGCGGCGGCAGCCGTTGTGATGGCATTGGTTCTTGCGGCTAAAAAGGATACCTTTGCCGGTCAGCGGCTCCCGGCAGGCCTTGTGATGTATGCGGCATGTCAGATCGTCTTTGAAAGCCTTCGGATGGACAGTGTGCTGAAAATCGGCTTTGTGCGTGTATCCCAGGTGATTTCAGCAGTGATTTTGCTGGCGGTTACCGTATACGGGCATCTCAGCTGCGGGGATAAACAGGGGGCTGCCCGCGGAGCAGCCGGGATTCTGCTTCTTGCCACGGTGGTTGGCATTTTGGAATGGGCCATTGAAAAAACGCAGGTGTCCAACCTGATTATTTATGGCGTGATGATTCTGGCGGTACTGGCGATGATGTTCATTTCGCTGCGGGCTGTGGGGCGGAGGAAGAACGCGTAACGGTTCCCGGTGCGCCGAGACGTTTGAATGGATGAATGGCCTGTCGCGCAGCGACAGTTTGCAAACGTTGGTAAGAGCAGAGCCGCTTTGGCCAAAGACCAACATTGAGGCTTACGAATGGCCCTGTCGCGCAGCGACAGTTTGCAGACTTTGGTAAGAGCAGAGCCGCTTTGGCCAAAGATCAACATTGAGGCTTACGAATGGCCCTGTCGCGCAGTGATAGTTTGCAGACTTTGGTAAGAGCAGAGCCGCTTTGGCCAAAGACCTACATTGAGGTTTACGAAGGAGAACGTACATGGCAATTGAAAAAGTGAAAGCCTATTTTGCCGCATTTGGAATGGCGGACCGGATCAGGGAATTTGATGTATCCAGTGCCACGGTGGAACTGGCTGCTCAGGCATTGGGGTGTGAGCCCTGCCGGATTGCAAAGACGCTGTCGTTTCTGGTGGAGGGACAGCCGATTCTGATCGTTGCGGCGGGTGATGCGAAGATTGACAATCCCAGGTATAAGGCACAGTTCGGAACCAAAGCGAAAATGCTGACACCGGAGGAAGCGGAGACGATGGTTGGTCACGCAGTAGGCGGTGTATGTCCGTTTGGCGTTAACGAGGGTGTAAAAGTGTACCTGGATGAATCACTGAAGAGGTTTTCAACGGTTTTCCCGGCATGCGGCAGCAGCAACAGTGCAATCGAACTGACAATTGCTGAACTTGAAAAGGTTTCCGGCTTTCTCTCGTGGGTGGATGTCTGTAAAAACTGGCAGGCCTGAGAAAAACAGACAACAAGTGCATTCGTGAGAATGCGCTTGTTGTCTGTTTTGTGTTGCGGCGTGCGGGAAGATTTGTCACTTTATGGTACTCCTCCTGATCAGGGGGAGTGAAGGACTCACCCGCTCCCAAAGCCACCGCCTTCGCTTCTTCCGGCATCGCTTCAATTGAAGGACGTACTTTCTTAGTCGTTTTCAGGGAAGACGGCGTTCAATTTCATCCGCGATGTCCAGAAGGTCCGGCCGGTCTTTTGCCCACTTGCGAAGGACAGCCAGTTTGCTTTTTACATTGATGACAGATGGATGATTGGCATCTGCGGAGTCGATTCGTTTGGTACTTTCATTTGCCATATCGGCCAGGAGATCCGTCAGCTGGTCGGTGATGTCGGCGTCGGAATCAAGCCCGACGGACAGCAGCTGGGGGACAAAGCCCAGCGTGCTGGCGGTGTAGTAATTGCCGTTGAAGCGGTTTACACGGTCAGGACTTGTAACGGGAGAGTTGATTTTGTTCGTCAGGTAGACAATGACCAGGTCCCGGTCAGGATCGATCATGATCAGGGTTCCGGTCCATCCCTGGTGGCCGACAGTATCCGAGGTGGTCTGTGTGCCGTAGTACCAGGGGCGCTGGTCCTCGCCGTTGCGCTGCCAGCCCAGGCCGTACTGACCGGCGGCGGAGGATTTCGGGGCGGTGAATAAATCCATGACACTGCGGGAGAAGAAACGGTTTTCACCGTAACCGCCGGTCAGCATGACGAAGCCCAGCCGTGCCAGATCCGGTGCACTGGCAAAGAGACCGGCGTGACCGCTGACACCACCCATGCTGTACCAGGCTTTTTCATCATGAACCTCTCCCTGCAGGGTATAGTCCCGAATGCCGGGGAAAGAGACCAGGTGATCTCTTGTGTTGCCGTTGAGTTCGGTTGCCGCACAGTCAAGTTCAGAAAAGCCGTTCTGAAGCGGATTAAAGGCGATCCGGGTCAGGTGCATGGGGTCAAAGAAGGTTTCCTGCATGTACCTGTCCAGACGCTGACCGGTGATCGTTTCAATAACGAAACAGAGAATCATGTAATCCAGGTCTGAATAGACCGTCTTTGTCCCCGGCTGATACATGAGCGGTGCCTTGAAAATGGCTTTCAGGGTATTCTGACGTGTCTCATCACTGCCGTCGCATCCGGTAAACAGAAGGTTATGCCCCAGAGGCCATGCGCTCAGCTTCTCCATGTCAAAGCGGTCATTGTAAAAGTGAATATCCGAGGGAAAACCGCCCTGGTGGCACAGCAGGTCGCGAACGGTCAGGGCCGCTTTCCATGCTTTCATTTGCTCGAGTCCCGGGAATTCCGTATTGCTGTAGTGGATTTCCAGCGTGTCATCCGCAAAAGCGGGCCCGAGAAGATCGACGATTTTCGTGTTGACGTCGAGGCGGCCTTCCGTGATCAGTTTCTGCAGCGCATAATTGACGGTCATGACTTTTGTGACGCTTGCCAGATCATACAGCGTATCCGTGGTGACAGCGGGACTGTCGGTCCTTGTCCCATCCGGATGATAGCTGTTCAGGTGTCCCCAGGCCTGAGAGGAGACCAGGCGGCCATGGCGGATAATCGCCAGCTGTGCACTGGGAAAGCCGTGATCAATGTCGGACTGAATGAGATCGGATACGAGCCGGAGCGCCTCGGGATTGATTCCGGATTCATCCGGTGTTCCTTCCAGAACGACCGGATAGGGAATATAGACGGAGATGGCACCGGTGAGACCGGCCGGGCGGATGTTGGTTACCTGAAGGGTATTTCGTCCGTCAATGGCGCAGTCGGAGCAGTCGATGCGATAATTTCCGGGCGTCAATGTACGGGTATCAATCCGCTGGTTATTCACATAAAGGCTGAACTGTTCAACCTCCGGGGCCACGGTCAGGCAGAAATATCCCTGCCCGTGATAACTCTGATAGCTGACCATGCTGTTCATGGCCAGGGTATCATCGGCGTAGCCCCATGCATCCGGAAAGAGGACGGTTTTCTGCCATCCGGCATCCGGAATAACGGGGATGGGCTCAACAAAGCGCTCTTCGGCGGAGGCCACGGCGATGCAGGAGATGAACAGAAAGACCAGAAAAGGGGCAATCAGGATTTTCATGGAATGTTTTCCTCCTCAGGATGATCTTTCCCGGCAGATTCTTCGTGTGGTGCCGGACTTTTTCACGGTGAGCTTTTTGGGGGACGGCGGATGGAATCCCGGGATTGGGTCAGGTCTTGTAAAACATGGGGAAGTATGTTAAATTATAGCGCATAGAGGCGGCATTTGTCATGAAATGAAGGGAAAAACGGAGAAGGATGCAGTTCCGGATTTCGGCTAAGGAGGCATTGTCCCGTTGGGTGCCGTCAGTTGGAGGAATAACAGGAAAACAGCAGCACCAAAAGACAGGGGTGCTGCTCAGGGAGATGAAAATGAAAAAATACCTATTGATACTGCTGGCCTGCTTGCTGATGCTGATCATTGGGACAGGACTGGCAGAACGGACACCGGAAACCATCCTTGCGGGCATGACTACGGAACAGAAGGTTGCCCAGCTGATCGTTCCCTCTTTCTATTACTATACCAATGCGGAGGGGAAGAAGGTCGGGGTGCAGGAAATGCGTCCCGAGATCGAAAAGCTGCTGACCAGATATGGATTTGGCGGTGTGATTTTCAATCTGCAGAATGCCCAGACCAATGAGCTGGCGGTACGGCTTGTGGATGCGGTTCAGCGGGCAAATGCCTCGGTTGAGGGGCGGACCCGGCTGATTACCTGTATTGATCAGGAAGGCGGCTATGTGACACGGCTGGGAATGGGGACGCAGATGCCGGGGAATATGGCCCTGGGGGCGGTGCATGATCTCAGCATGACGGAAAAGGCCGGCCGGCTGATGGGCAGCGAGGTGCGGACGATCGGGTATGATGTGACATTTGCGCCGGTGGTCGATATCAATAACAACCCGGAAAACCCGGTCATCGGAATCCGGTCTTTCGGAGATAATCCGGCGAATGTGGCCGAGCAGGGAATGGCCATGATCAGGGGACTGCATGATTCGGGCGTGCTCCTTGGAATCAAGCATTTTCCCGGTCACGGGGATACGGATACGGACAGTCATACCGGTCTGCCCTGCATTACCAAGACCTATGAGCAGCTGAAGGAATTTGAACTGATTCCTTTTCAGGCCTGTATTGATGCGGGCGCGGACATGGTCATGACGGCGCATATTGTCTTTCCGGAACTGGAAACGGGGACCTATCGGTCCATTCAGACAGGGGAAGAGATCGGGCTGCCGGCAACGGTGTCAAAAACCATCCTGACCGATATTCTGCGGGGCGATATGGGCTTTAAAGGCCTGATCGTCACGGATTCCCTGGACATGGACGCCATTATAAGCCACTTTGACCTGCTGGATGTGGCGAAGCTGGCCATTGAGGCGGGGGCTGATCTGCTGCTGCGTCCGCTGGATACCTCGACGCCGGAGGGACTGCGCGCACTGGAACAGTACATCCTGGATGTGGCTGAAAGGGTGGACAACGGCACGATTTCCGTGGAGGCGGTAGATGCGGCAGTGCTCAGGGTGCTGTCATTCAAGGCCAGGCATGGCATGCTTATGCCATATGAAAGCGGCGATCTGGAGGCAAGGGTGCAGCAGGCCACTGAAACCGTCGGATCCGCAGAACACCATGCAGAGGAATTTGAGATCGCGAAAGCGGCGGTTACGCTTGTGAAAAATGAGCAGATGCTCCCGCTTAAGACGGATGAACGGATTGCGATCCTTGTCCCGTATGCCAGCGAAGTGAAAAGTGCGGAATATGCGGTCATGCTGGCTAAACAGGCGGGAAAAGTACCCGCGGATATGGATATTCCGGTGTTTCATCTGAGCGCGATGACCGTGGGTGAGATGGTGAAGCTGTGCAGGGAGACAGAGAATATCCTTGCCGTCAGCACAGCTTACAGTCTGGGAGAACTGAATCCGGACACAAAGAGCGGATCTGATTCGTCGCTGCTGGATACCGTGATCACCATGACCCATGCGGCCGGAAACCGGATTGTGGTAATCAGTGCACAGCTGCCGTATGATGTGGCAAGATACCCGGCCGCGGATGCGATGGTCGTATCGTATGGCGCCCGCGGCATGAATGAGGACCCGAGAGATAGGCAAAATGGCATTCTCCAGTATGGACCCAATATCCCGGCGGCTCTTTATCTGCTGCTCTCCGGAGAGAAGATGCAGGGCAGACTGCCGGTCAGCATTCCGAACATGGATGAGAAAGGGCGTCTTCTGGAGGGAATCCTGTACGAGGAAGGGTTTGGCCTGTGAGAGGCTGGGTGCCTCGGAGGGACAAGGCAATGTCCCGGCCAATCCTCAAAGGATGATAAAGCCCTGCGGGATTTCCCGCAGGGCTTTGCTGCTGTCTCTGGCCATGCGCCGCCGTGGCTGATGGGAAAACGAACGTAACCTGCTTTTTTCTGTTGTTTTTCAACCCTTAATCGTTTACAATACAGTCGCTAACTGCCTGAGGCAGAGAAAAACATAGCGTCAGAAGAACGTGAGCGCAATGGCCTGTCAAATCAGGCAAGGGAACTGACAGAGCCGGATGCTTCCGGCAAAGGATGGCCCGGGCGGAAAGAGGGAAAATGGACAGGATCGTTATTCGGAACGCGGAGAGAGCGAATGTGCATCGGCTCCTTGAAATCTACGCCTATTATGTCCGCATGACGACGATCACCTTCGATGTGGAGGTGCCGGATGCGGACCGCTTTGCTGCGCACATGGAACAGATTCAGAAACGCTATCCGTATCTGGTTCTGGAGCGGAATGGCCGGATTGAGGGGTATGCCTATGCCGGACCGTTCGTGGGCAGGGCGGCCTATGACTGGTCCTGCGAACTGACGATCTATCTGGACCCGGAGGTGCGCCGGAAGGGGCTCGGCCGGAAACTGTACGGGGAGCTGGAAAAACGGCTTGCACGGATGGGCATTCTGAACCTGTATGCCTGTATTGGCTATCCGGAAACGGAGGATGAGTACCTGACACGCAACAGCGCTGAGTTTCACGCGCATCTGGGATTTGCTCTGTGCGGACGGTTTAACCGGTGCGGATATAAATTCGACAGATGGTATGACATGGTCTGGATGGAAAACAGATCGGGGAACACCGGAGTCCCATGCCGCAGATTATTCCGTACAGGGAAACGGAACAGGAAATTGGAGTGGCCCTGTTGCGCAGCGACAGTTTGTAAAATCCAGGCCACTGACAAAGCGACTCAGGCAAATGATCAACAGTGAGGCCTGCGAAGGAGGATGGACAATGCAGATTGGCGCACAGATGTATACAGTCAGGGAAAGCTGCCAGACACTGGAAGGCTTTGCGCAGACACTGGAGCGGATTGCGGAGATTGGCTATAGGACCGTACAGGTTTCGGGAACCTGCCCGTATGAAGGGGAATGGCTGCGGGATCAGCTGAAACGGACGGGTCTTCGGTGTGTTCTGACTCATATTCCGGTTCCGCGGCTTGAGGGGGAACTGGATCAGGTGATTGAGGACCACAAGGTCTTTGACTGCTCGAGAATCGGCCTTGGCTGGTGGGCGTTTGATCCGGAAAAGGACATGAGCTATGAAACGTTCATGGAGAAATTCCCGCCGGTTGCCGCGCGCATCCGGGAGGCCGGCCTGTATTTCATGTATCACAACCACGACCAGGAATTCAAGCATCGGGACGGGAAACCGATCCTTGAGTGTCTTGCGGAGGCGTTTCCGGCAGATACCATGGGATTCACGCTGGATACATTCTGGGTACAGGCAGGGGGCGGAGATCCCGGACAGTGGCTGGAACGGCTCTCCGGCCGTGGTCCCTGCATTCACCTGAAGGATTATGCGTATGGACGCCAGATGGCGGTCGTGGGTGAGGGAAACATCAATTTTGAGCGAGTTTTTGAAAAGGCAGAGGCAGCAGGAACGGAATATATGCTGGTTGAGCAGGACGATTGTCACGGAGAAGATCCGCTCGAATGCCTGCGTCGTTCGTATATATATCTGAAAGCGTGCGGGTTTGAATAAATGCCGGAAGGGCGTTAAGTGAGGAAACAGGAAAGATGGAGATTCAGGCAGCGGTTGTTGGAATCGGAAACATCGGAACAGCACATGCAAGGGCGATTGCGCATGGAGAGGTTCCCGGAATGCGGCTCTATGCCGTATGTGACATTAATCCGGAAAGGCTCGCACATGCAGCAGAACTGTTTCCGGAGGCGAAACAGTACGATCATATCGAGGCGCTCCTGGCGGATGAACGGGTAGATGCGGTCATTGTGGCCACCCCGCATCCGCTGCATTCGGAACTGGCCGGCATGGTGCTCGAATCCGGTCGGCATGTACTGGTGGAGAAACCGATCGATGTACGGCTCAGCAAGGCAGAAATCCTCTGCAGGAAAGCGGACAAAGCCGGGCAGGTATTTGCCATCATGCTGAACCAGCGGACAGATCCCATTTTCCGCCGGGCGCGGGAGATTGTCCGTTCAGGGGCTCTGGGCAGCCTTAAGCGAAGCATCTGGATCATTACGAACTGGTATCGTACGCAGCATTACTATGATTCGGGAAGCTGGCGGGCGACCTGGCCGGGAGAGGGCGGCGGCGTTCTGCTGAATCAGGCACCGCACAATCTGGACTTGTGGCAGTGGATTGTCGGCATGCCGACGCATATTCGCGGGTTCTGCGAGGTGGCCAAGTATCACCGGATCGAGGTAGAGGATGAGGCAACGCTCATGACCCGTTATGCCGGCGGCGCGACCGGCCTGTTTATTACCACAACGGGCGAATATCCGGGGACGAATCGTCTGGAAATTGCGGGGGACCTGGGGAAAATCGTGATTGAAAACGGAACGCTGACTCACTGGCAGCTGGAGCAAAGCGAAAGGGAATTCTGCTTTGCCTCCCAGGAGAGCTTTGCCCATATTCCCTGTCGGGTGGAAACATTCGCACCGGAGGAAACCGGGGATGGTCATGTGGGAATTCTGGCGAATTTCTCGGATGCCATCCGGAACGGGGCAGCGCTGATTTCACCGGGACAGGACGGCCTGAATGAACTGACGCTTTCCAATGCGGCCTATCTGTCCGCGTGGGAACAGAACCAGGAAATTGAGCTGCCCATGGACAATGATCGCTTCAATGCGCTGCTGGATGAACGGATCCGGCAGTCAAAGGGACTGAAAGAAGCGGTTGTATCTGCCCCATCCGGGCATTACAGTGAACGCTGGCAGGTAAAATGGTAAAAAAGGCACCCGGCGGGTGCTTTTTCTGAGAGAAAATGAACCGGCCTGAGACTTGAGGAGGAGTGGACGGAGATGGCGGGAATGCGCGAGGAACACGATACCATGGGAACGGTCTATGTTCCCCAGGACAAATACTGGGGGGCACAGACACAGAGGAGCTTTGAAAACTTCCGGATCGGAACGGAGAAGATGCCGTCGGAGCTGATTCGGGCGTTTGCCGTGCTGAAAAAAGGGGCGGCAATGGCCAATGTCCGGCTGGGTAGCCTGGCGGCGGAAAAGGGAGAGATTATTTGCAGGGTCTGTGATGAAATCCTCGAGGGAAAACTGGACGGGCATTTCCCGCTGGCGGTCTGGCAGACAGGCAGCGGAACACAGACCAATATGAACGTCAATGAGGTCATTGCCAACCGGGGAAATGAACTGGCCGGTACCCGGCTGCTGCATCCCAATGATGATGTCAACCGTTCGCAAAGTTCAAATGATACATTCCCGACGGCCATGAGTATCTGTGCACTGTCGATCCTGCTGGACCGCGTTCTGCCGGCGCTGTCAGATCTTTATGATACGCTGGAGGAGCTTGCCGGACGCTACGGGGACATCATAAAGGTCGGACGCACACATCTGCAGGATGCAACGCCGCTGACCCTGGGACAGGAGATCAGCGGATGGGCTTCCATGCTCAGACATGATGCAGGTTACCTGAATGCATCCCTTGACGGACTGCGGGAACTGGCACTGGGAGGAACGGCGGTGGGAACCGGACTGAATGCGCCGGAGGGCTTTGCCGAGACGGCTGCCGGGATGATTTCGGAACTGACCGGGAAAAACTTCTGTACCGCGCCCAACAAATTCCATGCGCTGACCAGCAAAGATCAGTTTGTCTTTGCGCACGGGGCAATGAAAGCACTGGCAGCGGATCTCATGAAAATTGCCAATGATATCCGTCTCCTTTCGAGCGGTCCGCGCTGCGGCATTGGTGAGCTTCTGATTCCGGAGAATGAGCCGGGGTCTTCCATCATGCCCGGGAAAGTCAATCCGACCCAGTGTGAGGCGGTGACCATGGTTGCCGTTCAGGTGATGGGAAATGATACGGTGATTGGGATGGCCGCCTCTCAGGGCAATTATGAACTGAACGTCTTCATGCCCGTACTGATCCATAATTTCCTTCAGTCGGCAAGACTGCTGGCCGATGTGATGGAGTCCTTTGAACGGAACTGTGTGCGCGGAATCCGACCCAATACCGAAAAAATCCGTGAATATCTGGATAACTCCCTGATGCTGGTCACCGCGCTCAATCCGATTGTCGGATACGAGAACGCGGCCAGAATTGCCAAACTGGCTTACAGTGAAAATCTGACGCTCCGGGAGGCGGCAATCCGTCTTCAGCTGCTGGACGGGGATACTTTTGACCGCGTTGTCCGGCCGGAAAAGATGGTCGGGGATGGCCGGGAAAACGGAGACCGGTGAACGGAAAAAAGTGAAAACGGCCGGAACGGAAAAACTTATCAGGTAACGTGATGTTACCTGTATGGGATGGGGCCGGAACTGTGTTATACTAAAAAAGCCTGACAGGGCGTTATCCGGTCCGATTTACGGTCCGGGAGGGAATGACAAATACACAGACGGTGAGGATTGTTTTGCCGGAACCGTTTGCGGGGCCTTGCCCGGCATCGTTTTGTCAGCAGAGACATTTAAAAAGCGCGGCGCCTGACAGTCAGGAGGTTGCGAATGTGTCCGATGGGCGCACCGGAAATGCCCCGGTGCCCAAAGACCAAGGGATCAAGAAATGAGGAGGAGTAAAAATGGTTGAACAGCTTACCGTGGAATATTCGGTACCGGAAGGCCTGGTGATAGCCTATCTGGCTGTTTCCGCGCTGGTTGTGATCATGGGAATTGTCGCACTTGTTATGCGCCTGCTTGTGTTCTTCCGCTATAACAAGGCCAATCGTATCCCTATTGAGTGCAACATGACCGGCATTGAGGCGGCACGCTATGTGCTGGATCAGGCGGGTCTTCATCATGTCAAGGTAAGAAAGGCCGGATTTATCCGTGAGGGGATTTTCGGCAACTACTACAATGTCCTGACCAAGACGATTTATCTTCGTTCCTGGCTGGGAAAAATTGATAAAAAGCGGTCCGTCACCTCGGTGGCCCTGGGCGTCCAGAAAGCGGCGCTGGCCAGGCTTTGCGAGGAAGGCGATGAGAAAACGAAACTGCGCGGACGTCTGTCCCTGATCGGCATCTTCGGTCCGCTTCTGTTTCTCCCGGTCCTCCTTGGCGGTGCGGCAATTGATTTCTTCCTGTTCAAGGACTCCTCGATTGTCTCAATGATCGCGCTTGCTCTGGACGGACTGATTCTGATCGCCGGTTTTGTGGTCACCTATCTGAATATCCCGGTTGAAAAGCAGGCCAATGCACTGGCGCTTCAGATGCTGAGAGAATACGGACTGGCCACCGAGGACGAAATCCCGGTGATTGAGAAAGTCTATGAGGCGTATATCCTCCAGTATATTGCGGATTTCATTCTGGAAATTCTGAGAATGATCCAGTGGATTCTGGAAATTGTGATGAGCGCAAGCAGCAAAAGAGAAAACTGATCGGCATGCAGCCAAAAAGGCAGGGGCAGCTGATTGACAGCGATGCGTCTGGAAAAGGGACCGGGAAACCGGTCCCTTTTTGTCCCCGGCCTGTTTTCGCAATGCTTGCCTGCGCGGCACAATTTGCGTATAATTTCGACAGGGGAGTCAGGAATTTCGGTGCCCGCATCCCCTGGATGAGGATACAAAGATGGTTTCATTGCTTCAATTCTGCGTCTCAACGCATGAGGAAAGGAAGATGCCTGTGATGAAAACCATCCTTTTATCGTCGTTTTTCCGGTGATGTGGATCCTGCTGGACCTGCTGTACTGCGGTCTGATTACACACCGTCCTTTCACGTTCACGGTGCAGGAACATATCCTGAGGCCGATGGGGGTGGCGGTGACGTATATGCTCGTCAAGTGGCTGTTTCAGCGTATCCGGAAACAATAGCGTTCCTTAAGAGTGCACAGAGGTGCACTCTTTTTTTGAATGGACAAAATAGGGAAAGATGTACGAAAACCAGACTGAAATTACTGCATTTTGTACATGACCGGGCCATTTTTTTGGTGGATGGGCTTGCGTCTAAAGTTTTGTTATGGTATCATTCAGTCAGTTTCAGATGAGATTCTTTTTTTGACAGAAAGAAATGGAGGAGACGTTCATGAAAAAGATTCTGGCACTTGTGCTTGCACTCACGTTGTCCCTTTCTCTTTCCGGCCTGGCAATGGCGGTCAATGAGGATGTGGAAGGTGAACTGGTAATCTATTCATCCATGTATCAGTTTGTTATTGATATGATGGATGAGGCACTCAAGAAGGAATTCCCGAACCTGGTTCCGGGAAATGACGGAAGCTTCTTCTTCTATGGCGGAACCAGTTCCCTGATCACGAAGATCTACGGTGAGATGGAAACCGGCACACTGGGATGTGATATGATGCTGGTTGCCGAGCCGGCGCTGAGCCTTGAACTGAAGGAAGCGGGATATCTGGAGCCGATCGCGGTGGAGAATGCCGGCGAGCTGCTTCGTTTCCCGTATGATGAGGAAGGATACTGGTATCCGGTCCGCGTCTGCAACATGGTTCTGGCGTACAATCCGGAAAAAGAAGCTGAGTGGGCGGCCAAGGGCGTCAAGATCCCGAAGACCTTCAAGGATTTTGCCAATGATCCGTCTTTGAAGGGATATATTTCCATGGGCAATCCCATGAGCTCCGGCACGACTTTCGCGGCTGTGGCTTCCCTGACCCAGGACAACCATTATGGCAAGGACTTCCTGAAAGGACTTGCGGCGAATGAGGTCATGATCGAGTCCGGTTCAACGGCCATCACGAAGCTGCAGACCGGCGAGTGCGCGGCCATCATGATTCTTGAGGAGTCCATCCTGAAGGTCCTCAAGGAAGCGGCAGATGCCGGCACGCCCATCACCAATCTCAAGTGCATCTATCCGGAAGACGGCGTCATCCTGATCCCCTCCACGGTCATGACCGTGGCGGAGGACCACAGCAAGAACGTCAATGTGGAAGCCTGCGAGGCGGTTGAGAAGTGGCTGCTGAGTGAGGAAGCACAGAAGCTGATCCTGCAGGGATACATGCATTCCGTTTTCAAGGATATGAAAGAGATTCCGTATGAATCAGTCGATACGAATGAGCTGATCGCAAAAGATCTGGGCGTTGACTGGGAGAATGCGTATAAGAACCGTGAGGCAATTAATACGGCCTGGACGGAGACGGTAACAACCAAATAACAGATGTCTTCCACGGAGGGAAGCCGTGAATCGGCTTCCCTCCTTCAGTATAATGCTGTTGTCTCCGGATTTCAGGGAATGACGAAGAGTTGAGGTGGATACGAATGACTGCGGCTGTGAAACGAATTGCAGAGAAACCGGACCGAAGGAGTATCATTACCAAACTGGTTCTTGTGCTGTTTTTCGCATTGGGCCTGGTGGTTGCGGGAATGGGCATAAGCGGTCTTAAGAAGAATGATGCGACCGGATTCAGTTCGGAGGCTGGTTATGCAGCCATTCATGATCTTTCCGTTCATATGGACCGGGTATGGAAGGAAATGCTGAACCCGCTGCTGGCAGGACTTCCGGAAGGGGAACGTGCGCAGCTCAATGACAGCGCACATGCGCTGCTGGCGGCGGTCTGGGAAGAGCAGAAAAACGGCAGCATGGCTGAGGCGGATGCACTTCTGGATTCTGCCGGTCAGGAACGGGAGAAACTGCTGTTTCGTCTCCTGTATGCCACCTACCTGATTGATGGCCCCAAGGTCAGCACGGCAAACCGGAAAGAGATTGCGGCGGTTCCGGAAAATCAGATGGCCGGCCTTCGGGAAAAGCTTGTCCGGGCGATATTGGATGAAAGTGCGGAGGTGCCGGCGGAGGTCAGCGCCATGGTGAAGGGCAGCGGCATTGACCGGCAGGCCGGCCTGATGCAGGCGCTCTTTGTGACGGGCGAGCAGGAGGCAAAGGCGCCGGAGGTTGTCAGCCATTTCAAGAAGTCCATCCGGGATAAGGAATCCCACCCCATGGCCTTCCGTATGGCGGCCACCAATGAGGTGAACTGGCTGTGGCAGCTGGTGATCAGCCGGAGCCGGACCTTTATTCTCGTGGGCATCGTTCTGGCACTGGATGCACTGCTGCTGGCCATCCTGATGATGGGGGAGCGGGTCTGGGCCTTTGATGTCAAGTGGTTCATCATCCTCCTGATTGTCGATTTCCTGCTGCTGTTCCAGCTGATGCCCCTCGTTTACATGGTCATCAAGGCGTTTTTCCCGGAGAGCAGCTTCTCCCTTGAGACCATTCAGCGGCTGTATACCTATCCGCTGAACCTGAACGCCCTCAAGAATACCCTGATTGCCTCCTTTGCCACCATGATCCTGGGAACCATTCTGGCATTCCCTCTGGCGTTCCTGGTGGGACGGACCAATCTCTATGGGAAAAAGTTCTTCCGTGCGCTGTTTGTTCTGACGTACATGGTCCCTCCGTACGTGGGCGCCATGGCCTGGCTGCGCCTCCTGAACCCGAATGTGGGAACGATTAACCTGTGGATGCGGAGCCTGTTCCATCTGAGCGATGCCCCCGGACCGCTGAATGTATACAGCCTGCCCGGCATGATCTGGGTGCTGACCAGTTTTTACTATCCGTATGCATTTATCACCATCAGCCGGGCCATGGAAAAAATGGATCCATCCCTGGAGGAGGCGAGCCGCATCAGCGGCGGAACACCGCTGATGACGCTGTTTACCATTACCCTGCCGATGATGATGCCCTCGCTGATTTCAGGCGCACTGCTGGTATTTGTCAGTGCCGCCAGCTGCTATGGCATTCCGTCGATTATCGGAAGCCCGGGACGCGTGCATACCGTTACGACACGAATCGTCGAGTATGTTTCACTGGGCCAGCAGGGACTCAATGATGCCACCGGGATGGCGGTGTTCCTGATGCTCCTGGCGGTGATCATCCTGTTTATTTCGGATGTCGTTCTGGCCAAACGGCAGTATATCACGGTTTCAGGCAAATCGGTCCGGCCGGTCATTGTCGATCTGGGGGGATGGCGGCTGCCGCTGTCCATTCTGGTTGCGCTTTTCGCTGTCATTGTCGTCTTTATCCCGTTCATCACGATTTTTGCCACCTCGTTTAAAATTGACGTGGGCAAGAGCATGCTGAACCCGGAGAATTTCACTCTGACCAACTGGCAGACCGTCTTTGGACGCGTGGAGACGATGAACTGTCTCAAGAATTCGCTGATCTATGCGTCGGTGGCGGCAACCATTGGCATCGTGATTGCCTGTACCATGAGCTATCTCCTTCAGCGGACGCGGATAAAGGGACGGAAGCTTCCGGATTTCCTGATTACCCTGGGTTCCGGAACGCCCTCAGTCGTTATCGCGCTTGGCCTGATTATGACCATGAAAGGCAATTTCGGCATTAACATCTACAATACGGCCTATATCATGATCATTGCGTATATGATCAAGTACCTGATGATGGGAATGCGTACCGTCGTTTCCGCCATGAGCCAGGTGCATGCCTCGCTTGAGGAATGCAGCCAGGTCTCCGGCGCCACGTGGCTTCGGACCATGCTGCGGATTACCGGTCCCCTGATCTTCCCGAGCATCGCGGCCGGATGGTTCCTGATCTTTATTCCGAGCTTCTATGAACTGTCCATGACCACGCTGCTGTATTCCAGCACGACCAAAACGATTGGATTCCAGCTCTATGAATACTGGACCTTTACCAGTCAGCCCATGAGCTGCGCACTGGCGTTTGGCATTCTGCTGATTGTCGTTGTGCTGAATTTTGTGCTGAACCGCCTGACCAAGGGCGAATTCTCTATCTGAGAAAGGACTGAACCGGATGGGAACTGTTAAAATTGATCATATCTCCAAGGCATTTGGAAACAATGTGGTGCTCAAGGAGTTTAATGAAGTCTTTGAAGACGGAGAATTTGTCACCCTGCTTGGGCCTTCCGGCTGTGGAAAGACCACGATGCTTCGCATTATTGCCGGATTTGAAAAGCCTACCAGCGGGGAACTCTACATTGATGACAAGCTGGTTTCCGGCGGGAATACCTTTTTGCCGCCGGAAAGACGGAACATCGGCATGGTCTTCCAGAGCTATGCGGTCTGGCCGCACATGAATGTATTTGACAATGTGGCCTATCCGCTGACCATTAAGAAGATGGCGCGCAATGAGATCCGCACAAACGTGGAACGGGTGCTGGAAATTGTGCACCTCAGTCAGTACGCG
>JAGAHV010000128.1:0-1560 GCA_017626895.1 Clostridia bacterium
ATGAACTTTCCGCCGAGATCCGTGACCTCGCCCTCAAAGTCCTTAAGACCCGCCTCATCGCCTACATAGACGAATTTTCCGTCCTTCACCACAAGTGCGGTTGCCTGCGGCTGGCTGCTGTCCGCTGTGAAGATAGCTGCATTTTTGATGATCTGGTCGGCTTTCATATAACTTATCCTTTCTCTGTGCCGTTATTAACAATGCCATGACCGTATCATGATTTGATTCCCTGTTATTCAATTTTACCAGTTATTGCAGGCTTTCCACAAGGGGTTGTTCCAGACTGTCAAAACTTTACTCTATCACTTCGCAGTCCCAGCCGAAATACAGCAGCCCTGAGGCGTGTTCTCCTCAGGGCTGCTTTCGCATCAGTTCACTTTCTTTCCGGCATAATACACTTCACTCGGTTTGTTCCAGCTGAAGCCCTCATGCTCCGCTGTCAGCAGGTCGTTATCAAACACAAGGAAGTCCGCATCCTTGCCGGCCTCGATAGATCCCTTTTTGTCTTCGATTCCCAGCTGCTTTGCCCCGTTGATCGTATATCCCAGGATCATTTCTTCGACGCTCATTTTCTCTTCCGCAGGCGGGAATTCGCAGGTGTTTCTGGCCATCTCGGCAGCCTTGGTCTTTTCTGTGGTCCAGCGCGTCATTCCGATTTCCATGCTGAGGAAAGGGTTCCAGGTCATAAAATCCAGGAAAGCAATGGTATCACTGGACCAGGTTACAACGGCGCCGGTGTCCCAGACCGATTTGCAGCGGTACATATGCGTGGCGCGTTTCTCTCCCAGCAGAGGGGTCCAGGTCTGTACAGCATCTCCGCCTGTTAAGCCGGCATGCCAGTGCGGCGTGTAATTCGCGAACACGCCCAGCTCTGCAAAGCGGGGGATATCTTCATCGGCCTGAACCTCCAGATGAGCACAGGTAACTTTGATCCGGAAGCTGTCCTTAAGCTCCTTTTTTACCATCTCCACGGCATCCAGTACGATGCGGGATGCGTTGTCGCCGACGGTGTGCAGATGAAGGTCCAGTCCTTCCGCATTGAGCTGTTTCAGAAGCACAGCAAGTTCATCCTTATTGAACGCAGGCGTGCCCGTCTCCGGGACATCCACATAGGGTATGGTCATGGCTCCGGTATGGATTCGGATGGTGCCGTCCATGAAAATCTTTAAGGTGTGGACCTTCAGGTGCTCCGTGTTGTATTCTTCCCTGAAACGCTTAAGTTCCCTGAGGCCTTCCTCCGCCTGCCAGGACGCCGCGACCACATAGCAGCCGTCAACATATACAGGCAGTCTGCCCTGCCTGTCCAGCTCGCGCAGACGTTTATAGACTCTCTCATGAAACTCGGGGAAACCCGGAATCCCGGCATCAAAAACCGCGGTCACTCCGACGCTCTCAGAATAATCGATCCATTTTTCAATTGCCGCGTCAATCTGCTCATCCGTCAGATCCATGGAACTGTCGAGAATGATGGGCATTTCCGCTGTGCCTTCAATGATATTTCCTGTTACATGCCCATCCTTACGAACATAATAGCTCAGGCCCGGCACAGGATCCGGCGTG
>JAGAHV010000129.1:0-23820 GCA_017626895.1 Clostridia bacterium
AATTGGAAGATAGCGGAAGCTAAGATTGATGAAACCATTGCTCTTTTGAATGCAGCTTGATATCATTAGCACCAGAAATATTCTGGTGCTTTATTTTGCACATATTGTCCTTGCGAGCCTATAAAGTTTAAGAAGTTCGGGTTACTGTGGAATCCGCTATTATCAGTTTTACTTTGCTTCTGCAAGGGGAGCAATCTTCAGAGTTATTTCCAGAGGAACAAGGAACTTTAGAACTGTATCAATAGACGGAATTGTTGTCCCTTTCTCCATCCTGGCAATTACAGGTTGAGCAATTCCGGACATTTTCTCAATATCCCTTTGTGTGAGTCCCTGTTCTTCTCTGGCCTTGATCATCTCGGAAATAAGAGCAACTCTCAGATCACTTGCAGCAATCTCTTCCGGAATGTAAATCTCTTTTTTCAATGTCTTCCCAACTTCTGCTGCCAATAGCACTGTTATTCAATGTCCATTTCCCTTTCTTACTCGAATATGATAATTCAAAAGTTATCAGTACTCAAGAAGACTTTTCGACAGGACAAGGGAGGCCGCTGTTCCATTCGGACGTGAAACCCTCTGCAGTCCTGGCCAAAGGGAGAGCGTTCATTTGAACGGATTGTCAACTTGAAAAATAGGGAATATGAGTGTATACTAAACGCACAATGAATTTGATCATTGTCTTTTAACAGAAGAATGTCATTTGCTTAAGAGGATTTCATCATGTATTCAGCAGAGGAACTGCAGGAATTTCCTTTTTTTCGAAACCTAATCAGCCAGTATGGACTCCGTCAGTTGCTGGATCCCCTGACCGGCGTTATCTCGAGAGGCTTCATGATGGATTATGCGCGTGAGCTGATTCAGGAAGGGACGCCATTCACGTTTGCCATTGTGGATCTGGATAATTTCAAATACATCAATGATACCTATGGGCATCATGTGGGGGATCTGGTTCTGGCAGATGTGGCACAGGCTCTGAAAGTATCGTTGGGTGAAAACGGTGTGGTAGGCAGGTATGGCGGAGATGAGTTTCTGTTTATCGATCTGAAGAACCGGGCGTACGCGGATAAAAAGGAATTCATGACCAGAATATACGGTGAGGACCGGGTGTTTCGCCGAAATATCCCGCTGGAGTTCTGCAGCCCGTACGTCACGGCCACCGTGGGATGTGCCACCTTTCCGGATAATGCGGACAGCTTTGATACCCTGTTTGAAGAGATTGACAAGACACTGTACCGCGGGAAAACGAAGGGCCGGAACTGCTATATCATCTATGTGGAAGAAAAGCACCGGGATATTGAAATTAAGAATCTGGCCCGGTCGGGCATCTGCTCGAGCATGCAGAATCTGATCCGGCAGTTTGAACTCGTGCCGACGCTGCCTGATCAGCTCCGCAGCGTAATGCCGTTCCTGATGGAACAGCTGAATGTTTCAGATCTGTATCTCGTCCGGCCGGACGGGCATATCTGTGCCGTTCGGGATACCTCCTTTTCAGACACGGTTTCAGGACTTGACCATTTTCTTTACGATGATTTCTTCTCCACAAACCGGACAGGGGAACTTCAAACGGTCTGTCCTTCCTTCTATGCGATGCTGAAGCGGCACGCGTTTGAAACGGTTCTGATTGTCCGGGTTGCCATGGACATGAATCAGTACGGCTACCTGATGTGCGCAGAACCGCGAAGCATGCGAATCTGGCAGGAGGAAGAGTGTGCGCTGGTCTACTTCCTGGCGAAGCTGGTGGCCAGCCGGCTGTTCATTGCCCGTGAGGAACTTCCTGCTTCCATGTCAGATGCAGGCAAGGCCTGAGGCAGTTTTCTTAGCGGAAATCAGAGAACATCAATGAAGGAAAAGACGGTTCAGCCATCAGGCTGAACCGTCTTTTGCTTGTATAAGCCGCTGGGGTCAGATAACGCCATGCCAGACATCCTTTATTTTGTCTTGATTTTTCCGATATTCCGCAGGATGATGGAGTGCGTCCCGTCCTCATGATCTTCGATTTCGAAAGCCTCAGGATCCTGGGCAATATTGAGCGGCAGGGAGATGGAAATGCCGTTGTCCGTGGTAACCCGCATCTTTTCCAGCGAAGCGATGGATTCCCGCTTGGGGACCGGCGTAATCTCCTGAACGCCCACTTCGCTGATCTGCTGGGTGAAAACCTCCATCTGCTGGGGGGCATCCGAAAAAATGGTTTCTCCGATACGCCCGATGTCGATGGAGCCGGATTCCTCAATGCTCGAATTGAGGGCCTGCTTGACCAGCGTGGCCTGTTCCCGGGGAGGAAGGTTCGGGGTCAGTTCACGGACGGTATCCTCGACCGCCTTGACGACTTCCTTGACCGTCTTTTTCTCCTCAAACGTGTACAGAAGATCACGGAAAAGCCGCTTCTTCTCGCCGTTGACCGTGATGGGCATGTCGTGGATATAACAGAGGGAATCGGATTTTCGCAGAATCATGCCGGGCACACTGGCGCTGTTGGGCGGCAGATGGTAAGTCCCGATGAGTTCGGCCCGTGTGCCCTCCTCATCCTTCAGGAAATTGTGGGCCGGGGCCACCCGATAGGGAAGAAGGAGGACGGCCAGCAGCTCCGACATTTCCTCCCGCGCATGGATGAACAGCACATCACAGTTGGAGAGCTCGATGCCCTTATTCCGCATGCAGCCCAGAAAATAAGCCTGCATGCTGGCCAGCAGTTCGTCATCCCTGACGGTGGCCGGATCATCCAGACCGTAGTTTCCCTCGGTTCCCAGGGACGGAATGAACTTTGCCTGGGCGGTATCCGGGGAGACCTTGAGTTTTTCCAGCAGGGAGATGAGATAGTCCTGTTCATCGCCGCTGACCGGGGTCAGCGTGTCCTGGGGAAGGGGCGAGAGAGGACTGTCATCAATAATCAGGAGAAGACGTCCTGAAATCATCATAGTAATCACCTCATCTTTGGTCATTGAGCGGCAGTCCGGCGAAACTGACCGGAAAAGCAGCACAGTCATGGGGTCAGACTGCGGCGGAAAACAGCGAGCCTGGTCCTTTTAAGGAAAGCGCCTGATGAAACAGGCGCTTTTTTCAGTATTCCTTGTTTTCGTACCGACGGCACCAGGTGTATTTGCTGACGGCGCTTCGGACGGCGGTCACACAGCTTAGGGTTGACTGCAGGTAAGAGGGGAGGAACTCGTCGTACTTGACCTCAAGAACCTCCAGCGGATCATCAAAAACAGGGTAGGTGGGAATGGAGGGATTGAAGAGATCAGTGCTGTACAGGCCGGTGCGGATCTGCTTGTCAAAGGTGATCCGCACCTCCTCCGCCTCCATGATATAGGCCTCGCGGATATAGTCGACGATGACCGCCGGCTTCAGGAGGCGCGTGCGCATCTCCCGGAACATGTCATGCAGGAGCGGGTGCCGCATCCTTTGCAGGCCCTCCGGGTCGCCGGCAATCAGTTGATCAGCAAGGTCCCGGGGAATGGAAACGGACTGTTTGGAAATCAGGTCGCCATACTTGCTTTTACATTCCAGCTTGATGACGCGGTCACTGAAATTGTAGATGCGGATGCGGTACTTTTTTCGGTTTCCGACGCCGGCGATTTTCTCATTGAGCGCATCGTCATTGATGGTGTCAAAGTACAGGGAACGAATCAGGTATTCATTGGTCGGGCCCCCGTTTGGATCGTGCTGGAGCAGAGGGGAGATGATGGAGCGCAGGACTCCCATTTCAGCCGGTGTGATCAGAAACTTGAGCTCGTGACGAAGGGGGATCTTTCGGACGGTGGGCATGAATCAGTTCCCCGCCTCGGACTGACAGGCGATCAGCGTGGCATTGTGAACGCCCTCGGTATCCAGCATCTTATTGACGATGTCAAAGCGCTCCTTCAGCTGGACCTCGACGGTGAGCTCGACGCCGCCCGGCGTGACGGCCTTGCTGCGCAGGCGGGAAACCTTGATGCGCTTGACCAGTCCCATCACATCCTGCTCGGCATCCTCGTCATAGTGGACGACCAACAGATACGTGTTGGGCGTACGCAGGCGGAAAAAGGCCAGAAGCAGCATGGCAATGGAGATGCCGGCAACGACGACCAGCGCGATGACATAGAGCTCGGCGCCTAGCAGAATGCCCATGGTCAGCGACCAGAACATGTATGCCGTATCCAGAGGATCCTTGACGGCGGTACGGAAACGGACGATGGAGAGGGCACCGACCATACCCATGGACAGAGCAATGTTGCTCTTGATACACATGACCACCGGCGTGGTGATCATGCAGAGCATGACCAGGGTGGTGGCAAAGGACGGGGAAAAGAGGACTCCGCGGAAAGCCTTGCGGTAGACCAGGGCAATGATGAGACCGACGAAGAAGCCGATGCCAAGGGCCAGAACCATTTTAAGCGGCGTCAGCGCCACCATTTGCTGGTTAAACCAGTCGGTAACCGATACATCGTTGATAATACTGCGCATTTATGCTTCCTCCTGTTGCGTTTATTCCGTTCCCTGGCGCGGGCCAAGGTAATCCAGCATTTGTGCATCTGTCAGCTGGAAATAGGACTGGATATCATTGTAGATGTAATAGGGGCGTCTCGGGAAAATACGGGTCAGCATACGCTCGCAGCGGGTGACCCAGTAGTTGTATCCGCCGTCGGCGTTCTTGGGCTGGTCAAAGGAAATTTTCTTGTCCACCAGTGCGGCCCAGCGCTGCATATGCAGGCCCATTTCCGGCTTGATCTGGGTGATCATGGAATTGAACAGCTGGGTCAGATGCTCGGTGGTGAAGATCGTTTTATAGAATTCGCCGTAGCGCCTCAGGAATTTTTCCCGGACCTCGGGGTGACGGATCAGGTTCCGGATCAGAATATTGGATTTGATTTTCTGGGAACCCATGCCCTTTTCATTGAGCACGTAGGAAACGCCGCCGGAAAGCTTGTTTTTGCCCACCGTGACGTTGAAGAATCCCCAGTCGGAGTCATAGAAGAGATAACGCCATTTGCCGTCACCGCTCTTGGCGTTCCGGTAGAACCGGATATTGCCGGGGTCGGTGTTGCCGAAGAAGGATTCAAAGATGAAATAGTCGATCATGTTGTCCACATCCACCTGAGAGCAGACATAGGCGTAAGCCTCCGGGTCGGTGGCCACATCATGGCTTTCCACATAGGAAACCAGTTCCTTATAGGCGGCATTGGAGCCGTGGTTGACCTGTGTATGGCTGGTACCGTTGGATTCCAGCACATCCAGGTCATCCGGATTGATCCAGCCCTCATGCTGGGCGACCATCTTGTAACCGGCCCGCTCCCGCAGATTGTAATGGCCGTAATACTCGCCGTTGATGTAAACAATGACCGGCTTCCAGGCCTGACAGACCACCGTACTGTCCGTCTCGTCGATCAGCCGGGACTGCATGCCGTCAATGACGCGGGTATACAGGCCGTCCTGACCGCCGTTTCGCAGGACAATGCCGGCATAGCTGGTGAAGGGACGGTCATCAAAGAAGGCATAGTCAAAACGGTCTTTTCCGTACTGGCTGTCTGCCTTGATGTACAGGCTCTTCTGGGGCATGTCAAGGGAATACTGGCCCATGACACGGAACGTCATGCCCTGAGAGACACAGAGTTTTCCGGTCTCATCGTAGTATTCCATCCAGCCGCCGAACCAGTTTTTCTGCCAGTACGTGGCGTTTTTCCACGGCGGATTGGTGTTTTCCCGGTCAATGTTGGGACCATCTGCAAACATGCCGTTTTCCTCGTTCCACAGATGATCCGGATCCGTGGTGAGGCAGACAATGGGCATGGTATGGTAAACGGAGATGAGGTAGGTGGAGGAAATGACCTGCGAGGGCTCAAGGCCGTCGCGAAATGCACGGGCACGGACGACGGTGCTCTTCTCAATGGGAATCGGTCCGGTGTATTTATCCGAATAAATCGTCGGATCGGTTCCGTCCGTGGTATAACGGACCACGCAGTTGACGGGAACATTCAGCGTCACGCCGCTGTCCCCTTCAAGCGGCCGGGGAAAGATGCCGCCGGCGGTCAGGAATGTGGGGGATTCGGAATAGCCGATAAACCCGTTGCCATTGGGCTCGCCCGGAGTGGGAGAACTGTAATAAAACAGGCCGCTCTGACCCAGCGTGCGTCCATAGGAGGTGTCATCGTAAAGCTGCGGAACGACGACACGGTCCAGGATGGTGCCATCCGGCGCAGACAGGGCCACGGTTTCGCCGGACTGCTTTAAGCCGAAAGTCGTAAAGGTGTATTCGCCTTTTTTGCTCTTCTGTGTCTTATCGCAGTAGATCACCAGGTAGCCGTTGTTCTCAATGGTCAGGTCCGGAAGGAGCCATTTGCGCGGTTTCTTGATGTTATCAGACAGGCCGTAACCCTTAAGGTTTACGGCCTGCCCGCTGATGTTCAGTATTTCAATGTAATCATAGAAGTAATTGACGCCGGGGGTGTGCGTTTTGGTGTTTCCGGTCATCACCTCGGAGATGAAAAGACCGGAAGTGTTTTCCTGACACCGTTTGGAGTCAAGGGCTGCCTCGCTGGCCCGGATGTTGGGCAGTCCCGGGGTAGGCACGGTAAAGACGCGGAACTGAGTGGGATCGGCGTCCTCATCCCGGCCCCAGGAGGTGTCGGTCAGGAGGTTGTCGTAGGTCACCACATCCAGCATATGCCCCTGGATATCGGACAGGATCACGGTATCGCCGTTGCTGCGCAGACGGAAGCGGGCGTGAGGCCACAGGCCATTGGCGGCGGGCCGGTCTTTTCCGGAGGCGTAGATGACGAAATACCCGTTTGCCGGAATGACACATCCCGGCGGGAAACGCCATTTGATGAGGCTGTCGGGGTTGTCGGAAAGGGCATAGGTGGACAGGTCAATGGGCTGGCTGCTCCGGTTGTGGAGCTCGATCCAGTCGGGATATTCCCCGTCCTCATCGGCCAGGGTGGTAACGCTTGAGGCACAGACCTCGTTGATTACCAGGACCCCGTCGGGCAGGATGGACTCGGAGCGGAAGGCAGCCAGACCTTCCTGGGTGTTGTCATACCCGGGGGTATAGGAGGTGGTAATCATGTATTCCTTGTCATGGCCGTTATAAATATAGACCATATCGGAATCCATGGCCGGGATTTCAAGTTTCTGGTAGGCGACGCCGTCCGTGCCAAAGAGGAACAGTTTGTCGCCGGCAGAGGAGATCTTGAAATTGGCGTGGAAGGTTTCACCGGCGGTGTTTTTGTTTTCATCCGAGGCGAAGACGAGGATGTATTCGCCCGGTGCAACGGTCATGTCGGGGAAGACGAACAGGATTTTGTCCTCCCGGTCGCTGAGACCGTAACCGCCGATGTTGATCGGCTCCGTGCCCGCATTGGTCAGTTCAATCCAGTCCGGGAACGCACCGGTTTCATCCGGATAGGCCCGCCGGTTACTGGACATGACCTCGTTAATGCGGAACTGGGGATTCCCGTTCCCGGTGTTTTCCGCCGTGATCTCCGTGCCGGACACGTTTTTCGCCGGCTGGACGGAGGCGGCCGGGACAAACAGGATCAGGACCACCAGAAGTGCGGCCAGAATCAGAATATAGAGCAATGTAAATTTGGGCGGCTTTACGCGGCGAATCATCCCCGGTTTCCGGGTTGCCTTCGACGTGTGCCGTTCCCGTTTATTCTGCATGTATGATTCCTTTCATCAATTCACGTTGTCAAGACAGGCCCAATTATAACACAGAACAAAAGCACTGAAAAGTGGCAAATCCGCGGAAAGGGAGGCCTGTCCTCGTCCTGTCCTCGCTACCTCACCTACCCTCGTCTACCTGCCCTTGAAGAAAACAGATATTCACTGCCTGTTGAGTCCTTCGGAGATCTGAAGACGGGAATAAAATGAGATGAGAAAGTGCTTGTTGACAGGATTGCTCAAATTTCGTATACTGAATTTGTGTTCAATAAGACGGTATATTGAAGGGATTCGTTTTCCTCTACCGTAACTTAACGAGCGTCAAAGAAGACTTTATATGGCAAAGCAATCAACATGAGAAAGGAGACGGATTAAACCGATGGATTTGGACAGAATACTGGAAGGCAAAACCGTGGACGAGGTGGTTAAGATGGCTGCCGAGAAGGGGCTTCAGGTTTCGCGTGAGGAAATTGTTGCCTATATGGACAATAGAAGCGTCGAGCTGTCGCCGGAGCAGATGGAGAAAATCAACGGAGGATGGGAAATCCATGGGTGCTCTGGCTGATTTGCTTACGGACGTCCCTTTATGCTGAACGGGCATCCACACCAAAGAAGGATGGTGTAAAATGAGAGTAAGCACTTATACCCGGGTTTATCCCGTCATTCGTAAGAATAACCTGCCGGATCCAGACTATGCTCTTCTTGTGAATGGACTTTACCTATCTTTTGATGTGGTTCCTGCCCGAATCGGTTCGGCCCTCTCCCAGGGCAGAACCGATTTTTCAAAAGAAATCACATTGCGGCTGAAAAGACGCGGCCATCTGACAGAAATGGGGGAACGGGAGGAAACAGACGTGCTCCGGTTCCTGTCGGCGCTCGTGCGGTGTATTAACAGACAAAAACTGTATATCCATTTGCTGCCAACCTATAATTGTAATTTTCGATGCCCGTACTGCTTTGAAAGCCACAGGCTGAAAAATGGGGAGGCCTGGCTGACCAGGACGATGCCGCCTCAGACCGTGGACGCGGTTTTCAAAATGCTCCAAAAAAAGCAGGAGCAGGGGATTACGATTCCGAAGGTGAACCTGTACGGCGGTGAACCGCTGCTGAAAGAAAACCTGGAGCTGATCCGATATATCTGCGACCACTGCTCCGCACTTCATATTCCGGTTGCAGCCGTCACAAATGGATATGATCTCGGAGAGCATCTGGATGTGATTGTCAGCACGCCTTTTTCAGGCCTGCAGGTTTCCGTCGATGGCTATGGCAGCCTGACGGACAGTTGCCGCCGGCACAGGGATGGTCTGCCTACCTACGAGCGGATCATGGATAACGTGAAAAAGGCATATGCCCATGGAATTCGGACCTGGTTATGGATTAACACCGACCGGAATCGTCTTCCTCAGATTGGGGCAATCCTCGCGGACATGCGTGCCAGGGGTCTGCGGGAGGTTCCCCGGAGGTTTGAATACAGGGTCAGAAGTGTAAATCTTTCACCGGGGAACGAGCTGGAAGTGAAACCGGAGGAAATCGTGGATGCCCTTATAGCTGCAGGGCTGACACGTGAGGAAGCACGTTTGCACACCACTCCTTTTGACACGTTATCCCGCAGGATCTTTCGAATCATGAACAGGGAAGGATATCCCGGTCTGCGGCCATGTCGCTGCAAGGCACATAATTCGGGACAATATGTGATTGATCCCTTTGGCAAGGTATACGGCTGTACCCGGATAGTCGGAAACGAGGCAGCGGCCATCGGACATATCGATGTTGAAACAGCGGAATTTGTGCCGGAGATTAACGGCCTTTTCTGGGATCGCAGGGATGTGGCCTCTTTGTCAAAGTGCAGGACCTGCCCCAGTGCGATGCTGTGCGGCGGAGGATGTGCCGAGAGGGCCTTTGCTGTCTCAGGCAATTATTTTTCGGAAAACTGCCGCGGAATGGAATTTATTTCGAAATTGCTTTCGCATATCGTGGGGGAGACCTGGAATCCTGGAATGAATGAAGAGTTGTCTCTCAGCTGGGCAGAACTGTTTGCGTCCATTTCCGTCGGGGATCGGGAAAGGTTTATGAGGACCGGCTCAATAGCGGACCAGATGGCCATCCTTCGAGAGGAGCCATGGAGCAGCGTCTTGAAGCAAGTGCTGCAGACGGGGGTGGTTTAATGCCGGAAACAGCCATGTCTGCAGCAGTCAGTTGATCAGGGCGGAAAGGAAAAATGAGAAATGGATCCGGCACTTCAAACGGGATTATTCAGAATGCTTCTTACAATGGCGTTTTCCCCCGGATGCGGGGAAACAATGCCGGGATTCCGGGAGAAGCAGCTTACGGAAGTCTTTCGCTGCGCGGCGATTCCCGGAGATTTTCCAAGCGTCTATCTTGAGTTTCCTCTTTCCGGGGAACCTGGATGTGACATGACAGTAGTCTACAGCGATTTTCAGAGAAAAATGTCCTTTGAAGAAGGATCAGCATGCGGCGCCGATAAAATGCTGAACAGTCTGCGGAGCGTTCCACAGGGCATGTGCTTTCCGGGGCTGGAGCTGGATATCGGTCCGGATGGAAGGTTTCACACGGCCAGGTTCCTGAGATTTGATACCCATGCAGAGCTGATACCGGTCATGCTGGAAAGCTGTGATGCCGCCTGGCGGATCGACGGGCTGGAAAGGCTGATGAGCCGCCTGCCGGAAGGATGGCACCCGTATTACATCGGTCTTTTTACGGAGCGAAACGAAAGCCCGCTGAGACTGGGCATCGCCCTCGGAGAACGTGAAGCTCAGGCCCTGAGGGAATCGCCGGCCCGCTGGGCAAATTGCTTTCACAGCGTTGGCTTTGATGCTTTTGATGAGGAAATGCTGAACTGTCTTTCGCGCTGTCTGCTGCCAGGGATCACTCCGGAAATTGAACTGGATCTGCTTCCAAACGGCAGCCTGGGGGAGAATCTCGGACTGTGCATGATGCATAACCGGATGCTGGCCTTTGACCGGACCCGCTTCCTGGCCGGAGAAACCGCGCGCCTGCTCAGAGAACTGGAAAGCAAAGGGCAGATCGACGAACGCTGGCAAATCCTCCCGCACTGTATTTGGGCCAGAGGCTTGCCTGTGAGCCGCGATCAGGGAGAAAAAGGAGTCATGGCCCTTTCTTCTTCTTTTCACACTGTCAAGCTAAAGTACAGAAATGCCGCGTTGTTCCAGACAAAGGCTTACCTGCAGTTGATGGCTGTTATTCTGTGAAAAACGGATGATGATTCGGCTGAATCCTCCATAAAGTGATTCCAAAGTCAAGGACAAAATTTAGACAGTCAGACCGCGAAAGTAAAGGGCCGGGAAACCGGCCCTTTACTTGGTTTAGTTTGAGAACCTCCGGCTCATTTTTTTCCCATTCTCTCACCTAAACCACATGCACAGACAAAGTTTACATGAACTAGAACGAGTACACATTAATTATTTCAGACACTGGGGCGTTGGTTTGCAGAAAACGGCGAATCGATCGTTCAGGGCAGGGAATTCTGTGCTATAATCTCTGTCAGTTGAATCCGGTCTGAATCCGATTCCGGCAGGAACCGGAACAATCACCAGGAAAGGAAGTGCCTGCCGCGGGGCAGGCGAGGAAGCAGATGAGTCATACAGAACAGGAAATGCGTTATCTTGAACTGCTGCGCGACCGTTACGGGTCGATCAGTGAAGCCAGTGCGGAGGTTGCCCATCTGAGGGCGGTGCTGAAGCTGCCAAAAGGGACGGAACACTTTCTTTCAGATCTGCACGGGGAACACAATGCGTTCCTGCACATGCTGCGCAATGCCAGCGGCGTCATCAAGGAAAAAATACAGGAGCTGTACGGATATATCCTCCCCAAACATGAGCAGGATATGCTGGCAACGCTCATTTATTATCCGAAAGAGAAGCTGGCCCTGCTGAAAAAGCAGGGACTGGTGGATGAGGAATGGTACCGGCTGACCATTTACCGCCTGTTTCATGTGGTGCTGACCTGCTCGGTCAAGTATACCCGTTCAAGGGTGCGCGAGGTCATGCCCCGGGAACTGATCAGCCTGATTGATGAGATGATGTACTCGGATGGTTCCGAGGAGAAAGAAGGGTACTATCAAGGGGCGATGCAGTCCATTCTGGATACGGGCATGGGCGATGCGGTCATTATCGGCCTTTCGGAGATGATTCAGGCTCTGGCCATCGACCGGCTGCATATTATCGGAGACATTTTTGACCGCGGCCCCCGGCCGGACCTGATCATGGATGCCCTGGAAAAGTTCCATCAGGTGGATGTGCAGTGGGGCAATCATGACATTGTCTGGATGGGGGCGGCAGCCCTCAGCGGGGCGTGCATCTGGCAGGTAATCGTCACCTCCGTCAAGTATTCCAATCTGAAATCCCTTGAGGTGGGGTATGGCATTTCCCTGCGGCCCCTGCTCATCCTGGCCCAGACCTGTTACGCGGATGATCCCTGCGCCGAGTTCATGCCCCGGGAGGACGGAGGGCAGACCGATAATGAGGATGCCGCTGTGGTGGCAAGGATGCACAAGGCCGCGGCAGTGCTGCAGTTCAAGCTGGAAGGACAATTGCTGTCCCGGCATCCGGAGTATGAAATGGACAGCCGCCGCCTGCTGCACCATATCGATTACGAAAAGGGCACGATCAATCTCGGCGGGAAAACCTATGCGATGAAGAGCTGCCATTTCCCGACCATCGACCCGAAGGATCCGTATGCGCTGAGTGAAATGGAAAAGGATGTGGCGGACCGGATTGCCATGGAGTTTGCCCATTCGGACAAGCTGCAGCGCCATGTCCAGTTCCTGTTCAGCGCCGGCAGCATGTACCTGTGCTGCAATGGGAATCTGCTGTATCATGGCTGCATTCCTCTGGAGGAGGATGGGAGCTTTGCCGCGATCCCAGTGGACCAGGTGCCGGATGCCCGGGGGCGGGCCGGCATCGACGCGGCGGACCGGCTGGCCAGACAGGGTTATTTTGCCCGGCTGGGGAGCCCGGAGCGGCGGGTAGGCCAGGATTTCCTGTGGTACCTGGGATGCGGTCCCAAGTCGCCGCTTTTCGGGAAGGACCGGATGACCACCTTCGAGCGCTATTTCATTGCAGAGAAGGAAACCCACGAGGAACACAAGAACAAGTATTATGAACTGCAGGATGATGAGGCAACCGCCGTCCGGATTCTGCGGGAATTCGGCCTGTCGGAAAATGGATTCATCATTAACGGGCATGTGCCCGTCAAGGTGAGCAAGGGCGAGAGTCCCATCAAGGCAGGCGGGAAACTGCTGGTGATTGACGGCGGCATGTCAAAGGCCTACCAGCCGGTGACAGGCATTGCCGGCTATACGCTGATTTTCAGTTCGCACGAGCTCAACCTGGTGGCGCATCAGCCCTTTGTCTCAAAGGCCGCGGCGATCACGGCTGAACAGGATATTCATTCAAGACACAGCGTGGTCCGGCAGATGGAACACCGTCTGCTGATTGCCGATACGGATGAGGGCAGGGCAATCGAGGGGCGCATCAAGGACCTGCTGGAGCTCATCAGCGCCTACCGGAGCGGCGAACTCAAGGAACTGAGAGGATAACGACGAATGAACACAATAATGATTGCCTCGGATATTCACGGATCCGCCCTGTACTGCCGGCAGATGCTTGAGGCGATGGACCGGGAAAAGGCGGACCGCCTCCTCCTTCTGGGGGATCTGCTTTACCACGGCCCGCGAAATGATCTGCCGGAACAGTATCAGCCCAAAGAGGTCATCCGGATGCTGAACGAGCGGAAGGAACGGATTTTCTGTGTCCGGGGAAACTGTGACACGGAGGTGGATCAGATGGTGCTCGAGTTCCCCATCATGGCCGAGTATGCCCTGATCCCCTTTGAGGACCGGATGATTTTTGTCACCCACGGGCATCACTTCAATGCAGAGCAGCCGCCCTCCCTGATGCCCGGGGACATCCTTTTGCACGGGCACACGCATGTGCCCGCCTGGCTGCCCTTTGGAGAGGACAACCTTTATCTCAATCCCGGATCCGTCTCCATTCCCAAGGAGGATTCCTGGCGGGGCTATATGATCTTGACCGAGAGCGGCTTTGAATGGAAAACGCTGACAGGGGAAACCGTCCATATGCTGCATCCGGGTCAGAATCGAAACGGGCAAAGGTGACTCCGGATGCAGCGCAGAAAATATGGGGTTTCAGAGGATGGCTTTACGGGAACCCTCTATCTTGAAGGGCAGCCGGAAACCGGCGTCATTGTGCTTTCGGATGAATTTACGGATGCCCCGCACGCGGAGAGCATTGCCAAAACCCTGGCCCGGGCCGGTTTTGCCGCTATGGCGGTGCGGCTGTGGGGCGGACCGGATCTGCCCCCGTACCCGGACCGGATTCCGGCGAACCGGATTGAGTCTGCTGTCCGCGTGCTGCGGGTGATTCCCATGGTGCAGAAAATTGCCCTGTATGCCTGTTCACTGGGGACCGCCTATGCCGTTCCGGCGGCTGCGGAAATTCCCGAGATCCGGGCCTGTGCCCTCATCTCGCCGCTGTGGTCCGCCTTTGAGGGGACAAATGGCCGGATGTCCGGCCACAGCGCCGTTCTCTGGAAAGGCGAGGAGCTCCCCTATGTCCGCGGAATTGGCACGGGAAAGCCGGCGGGATTCCGGCAGATCTTTTCGGGATTTGAGGAACAGTGGAATGAACCGGGCATTGCCAGAGCCACGGATCTGCATCCCGAGCGGATCCCGGCCCAGGGGAAACCGCTCCTCATGATGGCCGGCGGCAAAGATCTATACTGGCCCGCCGGGCAGGTGACCATGGCCTATGGCCGCCGGATGCAGCCCTATATCCGTCAGGGGCTGTTTACCGGGCGGATTTATCCCCGCTGCGGGCATTGCCTGGGCATTGTGCAGGAATCCGTTTTCCGCCGGCAGTTTTCACGCCCGGACCGCCAGCAGATGACCGAAATGAAAGAATCGCATCTGACCGCGCTGGAGTGGCTGAATCAGCTGTAACGGCCCGGTCTTTTCCTTTTTCCGGGAAGCTTTCTGATTTTAAGCACTTTTTTGATGTGTTTTGACAGATTGGATTCTTCCTCTTGTGTATGATGCCCATAAAAGGTATAATAAAAAAACAAAAAGTGTACGGCCGGATGATGAATGCATGGCCCGCAGAGGCAGATCCGGGTATGTGTCCTGCTGATGACGGACGCGGATTGTACAGGCAGATTTTCTGAGAAAGGCAGTTCAGGAGGTGGTAAGCAGCCTATGGGCAAACCCAAAAAGGTCAGGTTTTACGGGATTTCCCTGCGGATGGTCATCCTGGGCATGTTCTGCATCGGAATTGTGATTTCCATTTTCCTGTCCATTTCCATGCGGGACACCACAGAGCGATATAATGACATGGAGAAGGCGACGGAGGAATATATCGGCTGCCAGAACGATGTCAATGTCATCTGGGATGTCATCAATGATCTTTCCGAGCGGGCGCGGAATTTCGTCGTGACCGGAAGTCCGGAGGAGGTCATCCTGTACTTTAACGAAATACAGGTGCAGAAATCACGGGATCTGGCACTGGAGTCGATCAAGAGCCGTCTGGTGGATGAACAGACGCTCAAGCATCTGGATACAGCCCTCAAACTGTGTGACCGGATGATGACCACCCAGTATTATGCCATGCGGCTCAGCATTGAGGCCTATGAACAGGATGTGGCCAAATACCCGACGCTGCTTCAGGATGTGAAAATCAGCGCGGCGGACCTGGCACTGTCCCATGCGGAACAGAAGATGAAAGCCATTGGGATGCTGTTTGACAAGGACTACACGCTGCTGAAAAATCAGGTGGATATCCGGATCGGGCTGTGCAAAACCGCGCTCATCTACAGCATGGAAACAAAACATCAGGAGAGTTCGGATCGTCTTCAGCAGCTGCTCGGGCATCAGCGGAATCTGATCATTGCCATGATGGTGATCCTTCTGATGGTCTGTATTTTCGTCATGACACTGGTGATTTATCCGCTGAACCGGCTGATTCGCAGCATTTCCAGCGGGGGACGGCTGAAAGTCCGCGGCGCCGCGGAAATCCGGTTCCTGTCGGATGTCTACAACCGGATGCATGAGGAGATGGAGATCGCAAATACCAAACTGGGGTATGAGGCGGCCCATGATGCCCTCACCGGCCTGTATAACCGCAGCAGCTATGATGAAATGCGAAAGCAGAGCGAGGGAAAGAAGGTGGCACTGGTCATCGTTGACGTCGACCTGTTCAAGAAAGTCAACGACACCTATGGTCACGAGATGGGGGATAAGGTCCTGCGGCGTGTGGCCGGTGTCCTGTCCAGTTCTTTCCGGGATGCGGACAAGGTCTGCCGGATTGGCGGCGATGAATTCTCCGTCATCATGATGAATGTCAGTTCCGGCATGAAAGACATTCTCGCCAGGAAAATTCACGATGCGGCGGAAATTTTGCGCCAGTCGGAGAACGGAACGCCGGCGGTGACCATCAGCGTGGGCATTGCGTTCTCGGATCAGGTCAGGGACAGCGAAAACCTGTTCAAAAAAGCAGACCGGGCGCTCTACCGGGTGAAGGCGGCAGGCCGTGACGGGTGCGCCTTCTATACCCCTGAGATGGATCAATAAGGCACTGCACGGCAGTGCAGGCGGATGGAAATGAAAAAACCGTCGTCGGCGAATGCCGAAGACGGAGGAAAATGGCCCTGCCGCAGTGCGGCAAATGACAATCGGAGGAGGGAGAGAAAATGTTGAAACGTTTACTGTTAATCGGACTGGTGCTGGTACTGATGGCGGCGAGTGCCTCTGCCGCAACCACGCTCATGTGGAATGAGGTTTGTGATGAGACCTACGGGGCAACGGTAGGTGCCTATGCGTTTGTCGAAAAACTGAAGGAGCTCTCGGGCGGAACGATGTCCATTGATCTGTACATCAACGGGATGCTCGGCGGAGAGGATCTTTCAATGAAATCTCTCCAGGATGGAACACTGGATATTTTCCGCGGAAATGCTTCCTCGCTGGTCAATTACGGCGCTGAGGAGATCGCCGCAACAGGTCTTCCGTATCTGTTTAAAAACATGGAGGATTTTGAACAGATGGCGGTCAGTCCTCTGGGGCAGGAACTGCTTAACAGTGTAGATCCGGAAAAGTGTCATTTTGTGGCCATTGCATGGCTGGTGGAAGGCCCGCGGTATTTCTTTATGACCAATAAGGCGTATGAGAGTCTGGGAAAGCCGGACAGTTTCACACTGGACATGTGCAAAAACCTGACCTTCCGCGTTCCGGGACTCGGCATTCTGGGGGATATGACGAAAGCCCTTGGCGGCCATCCGATTGAGATCTCTTACAATGAGCTGAAATCGTCTCTTCAGTCCGAAAATATCGATGCGGCGGAGAACGGCATTATTCCGTACATCTCCATGGGATTCAGTGAAGTGGCGCCTTATCTGATTCAGGATGCGCACACGTTCGGCTGCGGCGTTCTGCTGGTCAGTGCCAGTACGTGGGAGACACTGACGGATGAGCAGAAAGGCTGGATGCTGGAAGCCGGCAAAGTGGCAAGTGATGCCTGCTATGAGTACAATGTCCGGCAGGAAAAAGTCTTTTTTGAAGAGCTTGAATCCAAAGGAGTCAAGCTGCTTCCCGTTTCGGATATCGAGAAGTGGCAGGAAGCCTGTCAGCCCATTTACGATATGCAGACGGAAAATATCCGGAAGCTGGTTGAACGCATTCGCAGCAAAGACTACTGAGAACAGAAGTCGTCCGCTGTGTTTGGGATTGGATGAGTCATTGAGATTGTGAACATAGCCCTGCAAAAAAGCGGCTTCACAGGAATCAGCTGTTCCTGTGAAGCCGCTTTTAAGTTGTCCGTGTACCGGAAAGGAATCGTTAAACGAGGACTCTCCGGTTGTTTTTCGGCAGACAGTGAGTCTGTTTCCGGCTCAGGTAGTGGTTACCACACACGGTACGGATTGTCTCCGAAAGCCTTTTCAAGAAGTTTGCGCGGCGTCTTTGAGGGATCCTGAACGCAGGTCCATTCGTCCTTTCCAATCACCAGAGTCTCTCTTGTGTCGGAATGATACGGCTTCCAGTCGATGCCGTTTATCGATGGAACGCCTGTTTTGGCAAAACTGACCCATGCTTCCTGAACTTTTGCAGCGGCTTCGGGATCGATTTCCCCTGCGTACAGTGGATCCTCATTGTTGAACACATATCCCAGTTCAACCGCGTGAACCGCACTTTTGAACTTTTCTTCCTTTGTGGAAGGGATGGTCCAGAGATAGACCCGAACATCCCCGCCCGCGTCTGCAAACCGTTCCGCAAAGTCCAGAATTTCATATCTCCAGGCTTCCGTCACAAATCCGGATAATGTGAGCGCTTCTTTCACTTCCGCATCTTTGTCATATTCCTCCGGGACGATGCTTTCCTCATAACGGATCAGTTCCTCAAGCGCGGCTTTGCCTTCCGCATTTGTTTGAGCGCAGGCCTGCTGGTACATTTCCTTCATGATTTGAACCCATGAGACAAGCTTTTCCTGATCTGTATCGCCCGGGCAGTCTGCCCTGAAATAGTTCCATTCGTCCGCGTTGGAGCCGATGATCAGCTGCACGCCGCTCTTCGCGGCCTCCTCATAGGCTTTAGCGAGGTCCTCCGGAATAATGTCTCCGTCCGTCACAGCCAGGCAGTTAGTATCCCCGATGGCGAATTTCCTGTCCAGCTGCATCCATTCCTCACCCGAAATTGCCAGGAGTTCCTCCATGTTTTTCGCGCCGGAAACTTCCATAATGAAATCGGCATACGCCTGCGCGGCTTCCCGGGGCTTGGGGGCTACCTCTCCACTCTGGGCGATTGCCCGCCGGAACAGGCCCTTTGCCTTCGGTGAAAGCATCATGGCGGTCACGGAGTAGGCTCCCGCAGATTCGCCGAAGATGGTCACATTGTCAGGATCCCCGCCAAAGGCGGCAATGTTTCGCTGAATCCATTCGAGCGCGGCAATCTGATCCCGGAGGGCGAGGTTGATCTCCGTATATTCCTCTCCTCCTTCAATTTTGGAAAAGTCCGGAAATCCCATCAGTCCGAGACGATAATTGCAGGTCACCAGGATGACGTCGTCATGGGCCTTCGCAAAGCGCTGTCCGTCATAGAGGGGATCGGTGGTTCCGCCATATGAGAAGGCACCCCCGTGGAAGAAAACCATCACGGGTCTGATCTCCCCGGCGGCTTTGTCCGCATTCGCCCAGATGTTCAGGGTCAGGCAGTCCTCACTTTTCGGGAAATAGGACGCCTGTTCGGAAGGACATTCTATCTGCAGTGCCGTATATCCGTATTCAAAGCATTCGATCTCGCTGTCTCCCGGAGTCGGTGCCTGCGGTGCTTTCCAGCGAAGAGCCCCTACCGGCGGCTTTGCATAAGGAACCCCCTTGAAGGAGATGACACCCTGTTCACACCGTCCCAGCATCACGCCGTTTTCGCAGACAGCCCGTACCGGATTCTCCACCTCTGCCGTTTCCTGTTTCCCGTTGGATGCTTCGCCCAGCGCGGTGCCCATGAATACGCAAAAAACAAGCGCCGCCAGCACGATCATCCATGAAGGTTTCTTTTTCATCGTCATTTCGTTCTGTCTTCTCCTCAAAGTTAGTTTTTTGTCGGAGCGACTTTGTACCGGCCTGAATTTGCCAACCTGTCGATGCGCGACAGGGCCGCTCCTGACGATGTCGCATCCCGGTCTTTCGGCACCACAGCAATTCCGCTGCGAAACCCTGTAATGCCCGCTCGTTTCCCTGCGGCTCAGACCTTGTCACGTTTCCTCAGCAGCCGCCTGGTTTCCATCGGATGATCATGTATCCCCGGCGCCTGACCGTGAATGCATGCGACAAGCATATATTTTATCATAAAATCTGCTCTTTACAACTGAAAAAAGACTTCACGGCAAATTGTTTCCGTGAAGTCTTTTTGTCCATTCGAAAAACCGGAAAAGCAGCGGCAAAGACGGATGCGCTTATTTGGATGACGACTTTCCGAGATAGGCTGCCTTGATGCCGGGATCGTTGAGAAGGTCATGGCCGGTACCCTGCATGCCGAGGGAGCCGGTCTCAAGGACAAAGGCGTAGTCGGCGATTTTGAGGGCGGCGTTGGCGTTCTGTTCGACCAGGAGAATGGTGATGCCTTCCTCGTGCAGCGTCTGAATGATTTCAAAGATATTCCGGATGATGAGGGGGGCCAGACCGAGGGAAGGCTCATCCATCATCAGGAGCTTGGGGCGCATCATGAGGGCACGCCCTACCGCCAGCATCTGCTGCTCGCCGCCGGAAAGGGTTCCTGCCAGCTGCCAGGAACGTTCCTTGAGGCGGGGGAAGAGCTGATAAACGTGTTCCACGTCAGCGGTGATGTCATCTTTCCGCAGGTAGGCGCCGATGCGCAGGTTCTCATAGACGGTGAGGTTGGGGAAGACACGGCGTCCTTCCGGCACCATGCACAGGCCTTCTGAGACGATCTGCTGGGGCTGCTGGCCGGAGATGACGTTCCCGTCATAGGTAATCGTCCCGCTTTTGATCGGCACCAGACCGGAGATGGCGCGAAGGGTTGTGGACTTGCCGGCTCCATTGGCACCGATCAGGGTGACAATCTGGCCTTTTTCCACCTCAAAGGAAACGCCCTTGAGTGCTTCGATTCCGCCATAACTCACTTTGAGATCCATGACTTTGAGCAGGCTCACAGGTCATCACCTCCCAGGTAGGCTGCAATGACAGCCTCATTGTTCTGAATTTCAGAGGGAACACCCTCGGCAATCTGCTTGCCGAATTCAATGACGTAGATCCGGTCAGAGATTTCCATGACCAGATTCATATGATGCTCAATGATGAAGATGGACAGATCGAATGCATCCCGGATCTGGCGGATAAATTCGCCCAGTTCATCGGTTTCCTGCGGGTTCATGCCGGCAGCCGGTTCATCCAGCAGGAGGAGTTTCGGGCGGGTCGCCAGGGCCCGTACGATTTCAAGGAGGCGCTGCTTGCCGTAGGGAAGGGAGGTGGCCATCTCATCGCGCAGGTCGTAGAGATCGACCTGCCGCAGCAGGTTCTCCGTATCCTCCCGCATCTGCCGCTCCTCGGCCGCGTTGAGGCGAAGGGTGGCGGTAAAGATATTGCTGGTCTTCCTCAGATGGTGGGCAGTGAGAACGTTTTCAAAAACCGTCATGGAGGAGAAGAGGCGGATGTTCTGGAAGGTTCTGGCAATGCCGAGCCCGGTAATCTGGTCCGGCCGCTTTCCGGTGATATTCTCGCCCAGGAGAGAAACGGAACCGGAGGTGGGCGTATAGACGCCGGTGACAGCGTTGAATGCGGTGGTCTTTCCGGCACCGTTGGGGCCAATCAGGGCCACGATTTCCCCCTTGTCGATGAACATGGAGAAATCATCGACCGCCACGACGCCGCCGAACTGCATGGTGAGATGCTCAATATTGAGGACGTGTTGGCTCATGCCTTCAGCCCTCCTTTCTTCTTGTCAGTCTGCCGTTTTCGGAACAGATCCGGCAGCTCCCGGGTTCCCATGATGCCCTGACGGAAGAACAGGACGACGATCATGATGATGACGGAGAAGACGACCAGGCGGAAGCCGTTGCGCAGCAGCGGGACCTCAAAGTTCCCGATCATCTGTTTCTGATCCAGGAAGCGCAGCCACCATTCCGAACAGGCCACGAACAGGAACGAGGAAATGCAGGAACCGGTAACCGAACCGATGCCCCCGATGACGACGATGAGCAGGATTTCATAGGTCATGGCCGTGGTAAATGACTTGGCCTGAACCGTGGTCTGGTACATGGCCAGCATGGCACCGCCGACGCCGGTAAAGAAGGAGGAGATGCAGAACGCCAGCTGCTTGTGGCTGGAGAGGCGAATGCCCATGGCCTCGGCGGCGATTTCATCGTCCTTGATTGCCCGCAGGGCCCGGCCGAAGGTGGAGTTGATCAGAAGGACAATCAGCGCGATACAGAACCCTGATATCAGCAGGGGAACCAGCGTGGAGAGGTAAATGGTTACCTCGCCCGAGGCATTGCGGATGTTGAAGTCGTTGAAAGTGGGGAACAGGCGAAGCATGTTGGAGCCGTTGGTCAGGGGTCCGATTTTGTCCCACTGGAAGACGGCGCGCATGATTTCGGCGAAGCCCAGGGTGGCAACGGCCAGATAGTCGCTCTTGAGGCGCAGGACGGGGAGACCGATGAGGAACGCGAAGAAGGCGGCGACCAGTCCGGCGAGGATCATGGCCAGAAACAGGGGCAGCGTGAACTGAACAATGCCGCCGTTATAGTACTGATAGACACTGGCACGCTGCGCCAGCGGAATGGTGAAAATGGCGTAGACATAGGCGCCAATCAGCATGAATCCGGCCTGGCCCAGAGAGAAGATGCCGGTGAAGCCGTTCAGGAGGTTCATGGAGACGGCAACCAGCGCGTAGGTGGCCCCCTTCTTGAGAACCGTGAACAGCATGGAAGTGGACGGAATGATCTGCTCGGCGATAAACACGGCTGCATAGAAAAGCAGAACAATGACGGCGCTCAGAATCTGTTCCTTTGAGAGAGTTTTCTTTTTGACTGGACTGCTCATAAGAACCTCCTTACACCTTGTCCGTTGTCTTCTCACCAAACAGGCCGGTCGGCTTGACGACCAGGATGATGATGAGCAGAGCAAATGTAAATGCGTCCGAGAAGGTGGCCAGACCCATCGGCTTGGCGATCAGACCGGCCTTGAACAGAATGATGTCAAGACCCTTGATGATGTTCTCGGCAATGCCGATGATAAACGCACCGATCACCGCGCCCGGGATGCTGCCGATTCCGCCGAAAACGGCGGCGACGAAGGCTTTGAGGCCCGGCATGGCGCCGGAGGTCTGAATGACGGTGGTGTAGTTGGAGAAGTATAGAAGGGAACCGACACCGGCCAGGAAGGAACCGATGACAAAGGTCACGGAGATGACCCGGTTGATGTTGATGCCCATTAACTGCGATGTTTCAAAATCCTTGGATACGGCCCGCATGGCCATGCCGATTTTCGTGTTGTTGATCAGCAGAACCAGACCGACGACCAGCGCGATGGTCAGGAACGGCGTGATGACGGTCACGATTTTGGTCGTGGCGGAGCCGATGGTAATGGAACTGGAAATCCACGGGATGGTGGGATAGAGCTGGTTCAGACCGCCGGTGATATAGAGAACCAGGTTCTGCAGAGTATAGGACACGCCGATGGCGCTGATCATGACGCTCATCCGGGGGGCCTGACGGAGCGGCTTGTAGGCAATCCGTTCAATCAGGTAGCCGATCAGGGAGGTCAGAAGGAGAACGAGGGGAATGGAGAGGAAAAGCGGCAGACCGCTGGCAGAAATGTAGACCATCAGGATGCCGGCAACCATGAACACATCGCCGTGAGCAAAGTTAATCAGGCGCAGGATGCCGTAAACCATGGTGTAGCCGATGGCAATCAGGGCATATTGTCCGCCCACGGAGATGCCGGAGAGCAGATAAGGAAAAATCGTATTCCACACGGGGTAAACACACCCTTTCATCTATGGATGGCGAATTCAGGTAGAAAAGCGCGGCGGGGGCAATTTGCCTCCGCCGCGGAACGGATTCATCAGGAGGGGCGGACAATTATTCGACCGTCTGCTCAGCAACGAACTTCCAGTCGCCGGTATTGGTATCAACAGTTTTAATGAACGCGGAGGTGCGGATTGCATCGCCGGTTTCATTAAAGGCGATATGGCCGGAAACGCCGTCCAGGGTGACAGAGGGCATGGCAGCCATCACGGCAGCGCCTTCGGTGGAGCCGGCAGCCTTGAGCGCCTCGATGGCCGTATAGTAGGAATCATAGCCCATGACGCTGACTGCAGAAATCATGTCGTTTCCGCCGTTGTTGGTGAGCGCTTCAGAGTCGCTGTTCAGCCAGGCCTTGAAACCCTCGTCGAAGGTCGGGTTGGCGCCTTCCTGGTAGAAGGTGGAGATGGTGACGGTGATGTTCTTGCCGCGGGCTGCGTTGACAACGACGTTGGAGTCGAGAGTGTCGCCGCCGAGGATCGGGAAGGTGACGTTCTGGCCGGCAGCCTGCTCGATGATCTGGGTGGAATAGGCGATGGACACCGGGCAGAAGAAGACGTCGGCGGAATACATCGCGGCGTTGGTCAGATAAGAGGTGAAATCA